>CAZRYP010000477.1:0-1509 GCA_964604295.1 uncultured Treponemataceae bacterium | reverse complement strand
TGGTAGGCTTCCATGCCGTCCATCCCCGGGACGAGGCCCTCGAGCTGGGCAAGACGCTGGTAGACGACGCCGGGCCTGGAAAAGGTCGTCCTCTCGTCCAGCCTGACGATCTGGACCGATCGTTCCCGCCTGTAATCGGAAAAGAGGTATTCGAGGTCTATGTCCAGCGCCTCGGCCAGGACGAGAAGGGTATCTATGGCGGGGGAGACCCGGTTGCGCTCTATCTGCGAGACCATGCTCTCGCTCACCCCGACCTTTTCGGCCACTTCCCTGAGGGTGAGCGCGCGTCTTTCCCGGACAGCCCTGATCTTGTCCCCGAACCTGTATTTCATTCCAACCTTCTTAAGCACAACTTAAGTTGCTGAAATATATATTCAGAATCGTGGGCTGTCAATTCATGGCGCGGAGCCATGGAGGGTCGAGTATGATGTGAGGTACGGGGCCGGAAGGATGGCTGCCCACGATGACCCTGGTGCCGTAGGCCTTCTCTATGGTTTCCGGAGTCAGGACGGCGCCCGGACTGCCCATGGCCGCTATCCTCCCTCCCTCGAGGAGGAGGATCTCGTCAGCGGCCATGGATGCCTGGTTGAGATCGTGCACCGAGAACGCCACAGCCTTCCCGGAGCGGGCCAAATCCCTCAGGATCGCGAGAGTCTCGATCTGGTGGGCCATGTCGAGGTCGGCGGTCGGCTCGTCCAGGAGGAGGACGTCCGGATCCTGGACCAGGGCGCGGGCTATCACCACTCTCCTGAATTCCCCGCCCGAAAGCTCCGTCACGAAACGTCCGGCGAGGTCGGCTATGCCCATGCGCTCGAGGCTACGCGCGACCATCCTCCTGGCGCCTCCGCCCTCGTTCCCGAACCAGCCTTCCCTCGCGAAGTATCCCGCCTCGACATAGTCGGCCACGGGAATCGACCAGGCCGGCTGCTCGTTCTGGAGGACCCTGGACACGTGGAGGGCCCTCCTCCTGGGAGGCATCCTGCGGATATCCTGGCGGGTTCCGGAATACTTCCCCTCGAGATACAGGTGGACCTTTCCCACGGAGAGGGGCATTTCCCCCGAAAGCGCCCGGAAAAGGGTCGTCTTGCCCGCCCCGTTGGGTCCGATCACGGCCAGAATCTTCCCGCGCTCGAGACCGAGGCAGATATCATGGAGGACGGGAGAGCCGGCCCTGTAGCCGGCGGTGACGCCTTCGGCGGTGAGGACGGGAAGCTTCGGACCGGCGCGTGAAAGGGAGGGTTCCGGGACTTCGCGGTTCATAGGGCCTTCCCTTCCCGCGACGTGGCGAGAAGCCTGAGGAATACGGGAGCGCCGATGAGGGCGGTGACGATGCCGACGGGAAGCTCGACGGGGGCGGCCGCCGAACGGGCTATGGCGTCGGCCAGCATGAGGAGGATGGCTCCGGCCGCGGCGGAGACGGGGATCATCCGCCGGTGGAGCGAGCCGACGACGAGGCGGGCGAAATGCGGACCCAGGAGGCCCACGAAGCCGATGATGCCGCCCGCCGCG
>CAZRYP010000476.1:0-1510 GCA_964604295.1 uncultured Treponemataceae bacterium | reverse complement strand
CCCAGGATCCGTTCGATGTATACCCGGCCCAAGGCAAAAAAGATCCGCGCCGCGACGGCGCAGGAGGCTGCGTAACATGACACATGACGAAGCGCTCGCCGTAAAGATGAAGAAGAGAGGGCAGTTCAAGGAAATCCGACGTAGGTTCGTCAAGAACAAGGGCGCCCTGCTCGGCATGGGATTCATCGTCATCGTGGTGGTCTGTGCCCTCATCCCTTCGGTGATCGCGCCCTTCGGCTTCGACGACCAGCTCCTCTCGAGGCGATTCCAGTCGCCGAACGGGATACATATCTTCGGCACGGACGAATTCGGGCGGGACATATTCAGCAGGGTGGTATACGGCTGCAGGATATCCCTCACCCTGGGCCTCGTGTCGGTGACGATATCCTGCTTCCTCGGCATAATCCTCGGATGCATAGCCGGCTACTACGGGAAAGTCGTGGACAATATCCTGATGCGCATCATCGACATCATGCTCTCGATACCGAACATCCTGCTCGCCGTATCGATCGTGGCCGCCCTGGGGACCAGTTTCTTCAACTTGATACTCGCCATCGGCATAGGGGCAATCCCGGGCTACGCGCGGGTAGTGCGCGCCTCCATCCTCTCCGTAAAGGAGCAGGAGTACATCGAGGCGGCCCGGTCGAACGGGGCGAGCGATTGGCGGATCATCACGCGCCACATAATTCCGAACTGCATGGCGCCCATCATAGTCCAGGCGACCATGAGCATAGCCGCCGCGGTGCTGCAGGCCGCCGGGCTGAGCTTCATCGGACTGGGGATCATGCCGCCCACGCCCGAGTGGGGATCCATGCTCGCTTCAGGGAGAGCCTACATCCGCGATTACTGGTACGTCGTCACCTTCCCTGGATTGGCGATAATGCTCACCGTTTTTTCCATAAATCTTCTTGGCGACGGGCTGCGCGACGCGCTCGATCCGCGGCTCAAGAGCTAGGGGCGATCATGAGCGAGAAAATCCTCGAGATAAAAAACCTCGTTGTCCATTACGTGACCGATCAGACGACGGTGCGGGCGGTCAACGGCATCACTCTCTCCCTGGAGCGGGGCGAATCCCTCGGACTCGTCGGGGAAACCGGGGCCGGCAAGACCACCACCGCGCTGAGCATCATGCAGCTGATACCCGATCCTCCCGGCAGGATAATCAGCGGCGAAATCCTGTACGAAGGCGAGGACCTCGTGTCCATGAGCCAGGCTCGGAAGAGGATGATCCGGGGCAATCAACTGTCCATGATCTTCCAGGACCCGATGACGGCCCTCAATCCCGTGCTGACCGTCGGCGACCAGATCGCCGAGGTAGTGAGGCTCCACCAGAAAGTCTCCCGCGCCCAGGCATCGATAAAGGCCCAGGAAATGCTGGAGCTGGTCGGCATCCCCGGCGAACGCTTCGCGGAGTATCCCCACCAGTTCTCGGGCAGGATGAAGCAGCGAGTCGTCATCGCCATCGCCCTCGCCTGCAACCCCAAGCTTCTCATCGCCGACGAGCCGACGA
>CAZRYP010000475.1:0-1510 GCA_964604295.1 uncultured Treponemataceae bacterium | reverse complement strand
TGGGGAAATGATGAGACAAGAAAGTGTCGGACTTCCGGAAGGATATCCGCGTTCGGTCGAGGTGCGCAGGCGGGCGACGCGCGAAGAAGTGACCATAGAGCTCACGCGCAAGTCGATACATCTGCTGATCGCCTTCGTTCCTCTGTTGCTCTCCCTCTCGAAACCTATGACCATAGCCCTGCTCGCCGCGGGCACCTCGGCCTACGCGATCTTCGAGGCCCTCCGCATGAGGGGGATCAGCGTGCCCCTCGTCTCGAAGCTCACCGCCAGGGCCGCGCGCATCCGCGACGACGGCCGCTTCGTGACCGGTCCCGTGACCCTCGGCCTCGGCGCCCTCGCCTGCGTGCTTTTTTTAAGGCCTGTCCCGACAAGCATCGCCATCTACGTCCTGGCTTTCGGGGACAGCTTCTCGAGCCTCGTCGGCAAGACCCTGGGACGGATAGGGATGCCCTTCACCCACGGCAAATCCGTGGAGGGAAGCCTCACCTGCTTCGTCGTCTCCCTCATCTCGGCCTTCGCCATCACGCGCAAACTGGGCTCGTCCTTCCTCATCGCGGCCGTATCCACCTTCGTCGAAGCCCTGCCCGCCAAGGACTGGGACAACATTCTCCTCCCCCTCGCGGCCGGCCTGACGGCTACTCTCCTGGGACTCTGAGGCGGGATGATCCGCCGGCGGGCTCACTGCCAGAGATAGAAGGAATGCAGCTTGTAGATATACAGGACGCTTCCGACCGACATCAGAGACATGGATGCGAGACTCATGAGCGGCGATCCGTCGCGGCTCACGAAATGCGTCCCCGCCGCCATGGCCGCCATTCCCAGGGCTATAAAGTAGTATGCCCTGTCGCCCCTCACCCGGACCGCGATCAGGTAGTTCGCGATGGTGATCAGCATGATGGCCTGGGAAAAGCCTTCTATGAGACTGGCGTATCCCACCTTGAACATGGCGTTCTGCGTCCAGATGCCGGTATTCACCGGCAGGATGGACGCGAGGGCTATGCCGATGCCGACGCATGACGCCATGATCGAGAACTGCCTGTCGTTGCGCATACCCGCCGCGTAGAGCCCCGAGATGAAGATGGAAATGTGGCCGATGAACCTGTTTCCCATGTAGAGCTTGTCGATGACAGCCAAGGCCGTATCCGATGCCCCTCTGGCGCCCAGGAGAAGATGGACCGGCCGCAGGGATTCGAAGGAAAGAGTGGCGAGCCAGAAGGCGAAGAAGAATATCTCCGCCGAGACTGTCTTCCTGAATGTCGACAGGATGAAGGCGCCCACGACCACGGCGAAGGATGCGAGGAGGAGGGAATCCGCGATGGAAAGGATGTGGGAGGAGAGGCGAATCCCGAGAATAGTGTGGACCTTGTAGATCCCCTGCTCTATCAGAAAGATGGGCATGTTCTTACGGGCGGCGATGAGAATGGCGAAGACCAGGCCGAGGAGGAGCATCGCGGTGCTGAGGGAGAAGAGAACCCAGTAGGTTCGCCGTCGCGCCTGGAGTGTCACGGTG
>CAZRYP010000474.1:0-1514 GCA_964604295.1 uncultured Treponemataceae bacterium | reverse complement strand
GTCGGAATGACGAGCCAGCCCCGCTTCATCATGCTCGCCACCTTCGTCGCCCTCAACGTCGGGACCACGGCCCTCGTCGCCCGCTTCAAGGGACAGGGCAACAAGGCCGACGCCGAAACGGTCACCGCCCAGTCCGTGATCCTCGCCCTCGCCCTCGCCGTCTTCCTCACCATCCCCGCGGCTATCTTCGCCCGCTCCATGGTCCTCTTCATGGGCGCCGGCCCCGACACCGTGGACGCGGCCGCCAGCTACTTCCGGATCCTCGCCCTGGGCTTCGTGCCGACAGTCCTTCCCATCGCGATATCCTCCCTCCTGCGGGGCGTCGGCAACACGCGCATCTCCATGAAGTACAACATCACCGCCAATTTGGTGAACATCGTCTTCAATTACCTTCTTATCTACGGCAAGTTCGGATTCCCCACGCTGGGAGTCGAAGGCGCGGCCATCGCCACCGTCATCGGCCACACCGTCAGCTGCGGGATGGCCATCTGGGCCATCCTGGGCAAGCCCTTCCGCAAGCCCGGCGCCTCGGCCTCGGAGTTCATAGAGCTCCATTTCACGAGGAAGAACTGCAGGCCCGACTTCCCGATGCTCAAGCGCATCTTCAGGATCGGCCTGCCCTCGGCGGCCGAGCAGCTCGCCCTCCGCGTGGGCATCCTCATCTACACCATCACGATCACGGCCCTCGGCACCAAGGTTTTCGCCGCCCACCAGATAGTCCTCGCCATCCTCAACCTTTCCTTCGTGAACGGCCAGGCATTCGGCATCGCGGCCACCAGCCTCACGGGACAGGCCCTGGGCAGGGGCGATCCTGACGAAGCCAGGTCCGCTTCGGCAGCCTGCCAGAAAGTGGGGGCGATCACCTCGACCCTCATGGGCATACTCATGTTCGCCTTCAGGAAACCCCTCATGCTCCTCTTCACCCCCGAGGCCGAAATCGTCGCCCTGGGCGCGGGCGTCATGGTCCTGGCCGCCATCAACCAGCCCTTCCAGGCATCCTTCAATATCTACTCGGGAGCGCTCCGCGGGGCCGGCGATTCCCTCTATCCCGCCATTTCGATGGCAGTCGGAATCCTGGGAATCAGGCCTATTCTTTCCTACCTTTTCGTCCATGTCTTCTCAATGGGACTCTTCGGCGCCTGGCTCGCCCTGACCGTCGACCTCTTGGTGAGATTCCTGATGATCGCGCTGCGCTACCGCGGCGGAAAGTGGGTCCACATCAAAGTATAGGGGCGTCCGCCTCCGCGCATATCCTGCCGCGGCCGGCATGCTTGGCTTCATACATGCGCCCGTCCGCGAGGGCTATCATCGATTCGACGGATAGCTCCTCGGGCTTCCATTCCATGCTGTCCGCGACTCCGCAGGAAAATGAGCAGGAGAAGGTCTTCCCTTCCCAGGCCAACTCCGTCGAGCGGAACTCCTCCAGGACCTTCCCCATGAGGACCGCCGCTTCGGCCAGCCCGAAGCCCGGGAAAAGGACGACGAATTCCTCGCCGCCGTACCTCGCAGCCACG
>CAZRYP010000473.1:0-1517 GCA_964604295.1 uncultured Treponemataceae bacterium | reverse complement strand
CCGCTGTAGATCGCCGTCAGGAGGACGCTGTTGCCCGCGTACTTGATGATGATGGAGCTGAATTTGAGCCCGAGGCCCGTCAACGTGACGACGCCGACGATCAGGCCGGCCGCGGCGCAGGTCACGGCAATCGAGAGAACGCCGACCGAGCCCGCGTTCAGCGCATCGATGAGCTTGCCCGGAAAGAGGGCGCACTCCTTCCGCAGGAAGCTTAAGACGAAGGCGATGATCGTGGCCCAGAACACGGCCGCGATGGCGGTATAGCCCGCCAGCATGAACGCCACGATGGCCACCAGGGACGTGAAGTGGAACCCGTATCGGCGCGTCAGCGTCCACAGACCGGAGGAATCCTGGATCGCCACCTTCTGCATTCCGAACTTCCGGGAGTCGATTTCCACCATCACGAAGAGGGAGAGGTAGTAAAGGAGAGTGGGAATGGTCGCCATCAGGATCACGTCGAGGTAGGAGATCTTGAGGAACTCGGCGATCAGGAAGGCCGCGGCGCCCAGGACCGGCGGGGAGAGGATGGCGCCCAGCCCTCCCGCCGCGAGGAGGCCTCCGGCGGCGTCTTTCCCGTACCCCGCACGGGCGAGCAGGGGATAGGCCACCGCGCCCAGGGTCACCGTCGTGGCGACGCCGCTGCCGGAAGGCCCCCCGAGAAGGAAGGAAGAGAGGACGATCGTCCGACCCGCGCCCGCGCGCGATCCGCCGAGCGCCGTGAACGAGAAGTCGATGAAAAACTTCCCCGCGTTCGAATGCTGGAGAACGGCCCCGTAGATCGTGAAGAGGATGATGAAGGTGGCCGAGACGTCGATGGGCGTCCCGAAGATCCCCTCCAATGTCATGTACATCTGGCCGACCAGGCGCTCCACGTCGTACCCCCGGTGGGACCAGGGCTCCGGCAGGTAGGCCCCCAGCATGGCGTACGCCAGGAACGACGCCACCACTCCCAGCATGATCCACCCGGAAGTCCTGCGCAGCGCCTCCAGGATGAGCAGGATCAGCGCGATGCCGAAGAAAAGATCCCACCGGGTGGGAGTGACGGCACGGTAGATGAATTCGTCGAAGTCGACCAGCAGGTAGGCGACGGCGGCAACGGAGAGGAGGGCCAGGACCACGTCGAACGCCATGATCCGGTCGCGGAACCTTTGAGCGGCCGGGAAGAGGAAAAACGTGAGAAAGAGGACACAGCCCACATGGATGGCCCGCAGGACCTGGGCGGGGACGATCCCGTAGGCCGCGTACATGTGGAAGAGCGACATGAGCACGCCCGCCGCAACGAGAAATACCCGGGCTTTCCCCTTGAAGTGGCTGGCCGCCCCCTCTTCGGCCTCCACGAATTTTTCGGCTTCCTTGAGGGCCTCCTCGCTGACCCCCACTTCCAGCCCGGGGATTTCCCTGCCGGTTTCCTCAACGCGCCTTTCGGTCACCGACTTCTCCAGGTCCGTGCGAAGATTCACATCCGCCGCATCCGTCCTGCAGCCCACCCGACTCCCCGGGTCGCCAGGGAAACGTCC
>CAZRYP010000472.1:0-1544 GCA_964604295.1 uncultured Treponemataceae bacterium | reverse complement strand
GAAGGTGTAGGCCACCCATGACAAGGCTGCCCCGGTCATGAAGAAGTAGCCGTCGGGCGAGGCTTTGACCGCTTCGGATCTCAGGACGATGAGCGCGACCCCCAGGAAGGAAAGCAGTATCCCTGCCGAGACCCTCGGCTTTATTTTTCTTCTGAAGAGCACCGTGTCGGCCAGGAGAGTCAGGACGGGAATCGTCCCGACGATGATGGAGGATTCGGAGGCCGTGAGCCTGAGTATCCCGTTGTTCTCGAAGAAGAAGTAGAGGGTGATGCCCACGAAGCCCGTGGCGGCGACGAGGGGGATGTCCTTTCGTTTTATGGCGAGGGGGGTCTTCGTGATCCAGGCGATGGGAGGCAGGAGCAGCGTGGCGATGACGAAGCGCGAGAGGGCCAGGGTCATGGGCTTGAGTTCAGTCACGGCGATCTTAATGGAGAGAAAAGTCAGGCCCCAGATTATTACCACGGCGACGCCGGCCAGGGGGATGAGGGATTCGCGCTGTTTCATTGCGGTACTGTATATCCTCGCCCGAGCCCTGTGTCCATACCCGGAAACCGCCTTCGAGCCTGTCCGGAAGGGGAGTTGCATGGTATACTCGAGGGCATGGATGAAGTTCGCCTCGACGGTTGCTCGCTGACCCTGGACCTCCTTGTCGCCATCTCCCGCGGCGGCGCGAAAGCCCTGCTCGACGAAGACGCCGCGGCCCGGATGCAGACATCGAGAACGGTCGTCGAACGCTGCGTCGAGGAAGAGCTCGTCCGCTACGGCATAACGACAGGCTTCGGCAAATTCTGCAACGTCGTCATCTCCAGGGAAGACAACACCATCCTCCAGAAAAACCTCATCATGAGCCACGCCTGCGGACAGGGATCCCCCCTCCCCCGCGACGTCGTGAGGGCCATGATGACGCTCAGGGCCAATGCCCTGGCCGTCGGCAATTCCGGCATAAGGCCTAAAACCGTCCAGCTCCTCATCGACATGATCAATGCCGACATCGTGCCCGTCATTCCCGAAAAGGGTTCCCTCGGCGCTTCCGGAGACCTGGCCCCCCTGGCCCATATGGCCCTCGTCCTCATAGGCATGGGCGAAGCCTTCTACAAGGGCGAGCGCCTGCCCGGCATCAAGGCCCTCGCCCTCGCCGGCCTCCATCCGCTGACTCTCGAAGCCAAGGAAGGCCTGGCCCTCATCAACGGCACCCAAGCCATGACGGCCATAGGGGCGCTCGCGACCTGGGATGCCATCAACTTGTACAGAAGCGCCTCGATAGCCTCGGCCCTCAGCTTCCAGGCGCTCAGGGGCATAACCGACGCCTTCGATCCCCGCATCCACGAGCTGAGGCGCCAGAAGGGACAGATCGAATGCGCGGCGGACATGAGGCGGCTCGTCGAGGCTTCGGCGCTGACGACCCGGCAGGGCGAGCAGCGCGTCCAGGATGCCTATGTGCTGCGCTGCATCCCCCAGGTCCACGGGGCGAGCCTCGAGGCGATCGCCTACATCAGGGGCATCATAGACGCCGAGCTCAACGCGGTCACCGACAACCCCCTCAT
>CAZRYP010000471.1:0-1546 GCA_964604295.1 uncultured Treponemataceae bacterium | reverse complement strand
ATGAGGAGGAGCCCTCCCAGCATGATGGCCGTCGTCACGTCGCCGGGGATGCCCAGGGTGAGCATGGGAATGAGGGCGCCGCCCGTCGTCGCGTTGTTCGCGGCTTCCGGCGCCGCCACTCCTTCTATGATGCCGGTGCCGAAGAGGTCCTTCTTCTTGGAAAGGCTTCTCACGATATCGTAGGCGAGGAAGCAGGCTATGGCTCCGCCCGTGCCGGGGATGATCCCGATGATCGTGCCCACGACCGAGCCTATGAGCATCGCGGGGGCGATGGTCTTGATCTCCTTGGGGGTCAGGCCGAAGCCGCTCAGGTCCTGCTTGACCACTTCGATTTCTTCGGGTTTCTTGCCTTCCGCGTCCTCGAAGAACTGGGAGAGGGCGAATACGCCGATGAGGACGGGGAGCATGGCGAATCCGCCCATGATGTAGGGATTGCCGAAGGTGAAGCGCTCAATGCCCATGATCGTGTCTATGCCCACCGTGGAAATGAGGAGTCCGAAGAACCCCGAGATCAGTCCCTTCACTATGTTCTTCGTGGAGGAGCTGGCCATGATCGTGAGGCCGAAGATGGAGAGTGAGAAGTATTCCGCCGCCTGGAATTTCAGGGCCACTTTGGCGAGCTGCGGCGCGATGAGGGCGAGGCAGAAGGTGGAGAAGAGCCCGCCGAAAAAGGACGCGATCAAGGCTGTCGCGAGGGCTTTGCCCGCTTTTCCCTTTTTCGTGAGAGGATAGCCGTCGAGTACGGTGGCGGAAGCGGCCGGAGCTCCCGGCGTATTGATGAGAACCGCGGAAATCGAGCCGCCGTACATGCCGCCGCAGTACAACCCCGACATCACGAGAAGGGAAACTTGGGGAGGAAGCTTGTAGACCATGGGGAGAAGGAGGATTATGCCCATTGACGAAGTGAGACCGGGAATCGCCCCGATTATTATGCCGCCTATGATCGCCAGGGTCACGAGAAAAAATGTCGTAGGGTCAAATATGCTCAGGAATCCGTTCAGGAATAGGGACATCGACCGCCTCCGGTGTTTTGGCTGACCTGCGATTGCTCAGAACAGGACGAATCTGGGCAGAAGCACCTGGAATCCGTAATAGAAGGTGACATAGATGATGCCGGTCGTGACGATGCTGATGATCGCCGCTCTCAGCCACCTTCTGTATCCGAAGAACCAGATCGTGAAGAAAAGGAAGAAGGGCGTGAGCATCAGGAATCCGAGGTAGAACATGCCCCTGATATAGGCGAACACGACGAGGGAAATGAGGAAGGGCCGCTTGAGCATTTTCCAGGTGATGGGCTTGCCGGCAGGTACTGCGGGTGAATTGTCCGCCTTCTTGCGGGGCAGGTTCTGCAGCGCGAGGGCGCCTCCGAGCAGGAAGAGTATGGCGGCGATGACGGTCGGATATCCTCCCGGACCGATTCCGCGGGGCACGGTGGGCATGCCTTTGGCGATGAAAAAGACAGTGCCGGACAAGGCCATCAGGCCAATGCCGGTTCCAAAATCGACTTTCGACACGATGGTTCCTCCGCCAGCCTTATAAAAAAGCC
>CAZRYP010000470.1:0-1549 GCA_964604295.1 uncultured Treponemataceae bacterium | reverse complement strand
GATGACAGGAAGACCCAGGTGTACTTCATCGCCGGCAATACGAAGAGTGAGGACAACAAGGCCTTCGCCCAGAAGCTGAAGGACGAGTTCAATACGACGACAGGGTCCGAAGTCAGCAGCAAGTAACGTTACTTCAGATTTGGAAACAATTTATTTTCTTTAAAGGAGGAACCATGACGGACGAAACGAAGGTACAGACACCCGAAGTGAAGACGCGGGAATCGAGGAGCGAAAGCAGTCAGCCCTCGCCGATCAAGGATGGAATCACCCATACCATCCAAAACACCGGAGATGTCTTCGGTACGATCGTGAAGACGGTGTCCGACGGCATCACGAGCGCAGCCAAGGGCACCGGTAAGGCGGGAGCCTCCGTGCTGGAAGCGGTGAGCAACGTGGTTCGCACCGCTGTGCGCGGATCCTTGGGAGTCGGCAGTGATCTCGTGGTAGGAACCAAGGCGATCGTGGTGGGTGTGTTCCGTGGCACAGGTGAAAAAGAAGAGGCGGCCCTCAAGACCCTGTCGCATACCGCCCGCACCATCATCCGTCAGACGGCGGACAATAATGGAGACGTGGGCGCTGCAGCAACGGGGCTCGTTGCGGGAGCGGTCGCAAGCGCGAAACAGATCGGTGTGGACCCGGCAAAAGTGGCTTCCGCGGCCGGAAGCGCAGCCATCGAAGAAGCCGATCGGATCAGCGCCGTCGCGGGCGAAAAGGTCCGCAGCGCGCTGAAGAAGGATGCCAGTAGAACCAGTGCCGTGCTCCCGGAAGCCCTCAAGAAGTAAGGCGGGAGAATCACGTCGCAGGAAAGCAGTCATGCCGTTCGGCCAGGACTGGGGAAGCCTCCAGTCCTGGCCCGGAGGCTCGGGAGTGGGAATTGAAAATTTCGGTGGAAGTCCGGTATCTCTATCTCGTTAAGGAGTTCTGCCATGCTTCGATGGGCTTTTGCTTTTTTCATCATCGCGATCGTCGCCGGCATCCTGGGCTTCGGCGGAATCGCCGCGGGAGCATCGGATATCGCCCGGGTCTGTTTCTTCTTTTTCATCGTGGTCTTCGTCGTCTCTCTGGTCTGGGGCTTGATGACGGGACGAAAGGTGCTCCCTCCCCTGTAGGGACCCGAACAGGGCCGGGTAATGAGATTGGCGGCCCCGCTTACCCTGAGCAGACCGCAGGCCTGTCGAAGGGTATTCTTCGACTCCCCTGCGGTTCGCCAGGATAAGCAGGGCGCAGGAGTGCAAATACTTTCTCCGCTCTTCCTGGAAAGAAATGTGAGGAGACTATGCTGAAGTACATCGGTATCGCCATCGTCATCCTGGGCATTGCTCTTGTGATATCCGGAATGGACGCCTCCGATTCTCTGGCCTCTCGACTGTCCCGGCTGTTCACGGGATCCCCCACGGACAGGACGATCTGGCTTCTGATCGGCGGAACGCTTGCCGCGGTATTCGGTCTGTCGCTGATGTGGTCCCGCAGGGGCCGTCAGATCTGATGTTTCGCAAAAAATGAAGAGAGGTCTTCGATCTTGACGCGCGTCCCGGGATGAACATCCCAG
>CAZRYP010000469.1:0-1577 GCA_964604295.1 uncultured Treponemataceae bacterium | reverse complement strand
ACGCCTTCATGGACTAGCTCGACGGGCTCAAGCAGGATCTGGCCGCCAACTCCCTCCCCGCCAACCTGAAGATTTCGATAGGGGTCCATTCGGGGATGGTGGTGTCCGCGATGCTGGGTCCTCCGGGGGAGCAGAAGAAGAATGTGTTCGGGGATACGATAGCGGTGGCCGCGCGACTGGATTCATTGTGCAGGGAACTCCACCAGGAGCTGCTCGTGAGCCATTCGACCTTCAGGCGGCTGAGTCTGGAGAGCCAGGCCACGCTCGACAGGATCGGCGAGGCGCTACTTCGGCAGAGCACGAGGCCCGTGCCTGTCTATACGAGAAAATAGCAGAGGCTTGTCCCGCGAAAGGAAGGTTCCGGAAAATGACGAATCACGCAAAACATCAGGCATCGGCGAGCGTCCGGCGAAGAGCGGCAAGGGTTTTCCTGGCGATGTGCGCCCTCCTCCTCTCTTCCTGCGCGGGACGGCTGGAGACGACGATACGGAACGACTTGAGCGCCCGCATGGCGCTCCGCCTGGAGGTGCCCGAGGCCCTGGGCGCCAGGGTCCGGCAGATCGGGGGCATCTCCCCCAAGGCCGATCTCTTCAATTCGGCCCTGCTCAAGGAAGAATTCCTGGGCAGGAAATCCATCTTCCTGGTCGACCTCTCCTCGCCGAGCCCCGAATCCCTGACTTCCGTGATATGGGTTCCCAGCATCGCGGCTTTCTCGGCCGACAGGAGTCTCGTGCCCGCCGGGATGATCGAGCTTAAAAGCCTGCCCGCGGGCGGTTCCCAGCCCGCCCAGAAGGAGCTCTCCGTCTCGCTCACGCGGGAAAACGCCGCGGCTGCCTTCTCCCTCTTTCCCGGCATCGACAAGAGGCTGATCGACAGCCTGAGTCCGCCCGCGCTGGATGCGGACCCCATTTCGGCTGCCGAGTACAGGATGAACCTGGAGACCGTGATAATCGGGAAAAAGGCGATGCCCGCCTTCGATGCCTGCGCCCTGGAGCTTTACATCACGGCTCCGAGGACGATCCTCTCGTCCAGCGGCGGAACGGTCCAGGGCCAGGTATTCAAGACGAAGATTCCCCTCTTCGACATGCTGACGCTCGAGACGCCGATACGCTTCGCCCTCCGGTGGGCCGAGTGAGGAACCTGATCTAGACGAGAGGTTTCGGCAGGTGGGCGGCCAGGACCTTGCCCGAGCGCAGGGCCGCCCTGAGGGCTTCGAAGAAGCGTTTCGCGCGGTCTTCGGGATAGAGCCCGAGGCGGGGGTCGGCCAGCAGTTCCGAATATCCGCCGAATTCCGCTTCCGCCTCGGGCGGGGGCGGGGCATAGGCGGCGGTGTCCCCAGCGGCGGCCGCGGTCCTGGCGGCGGCGTCTCCGGCTGCGGCCGTGGCGCGGGCGGTCTTCGCCCGGGCGGCGATGTGCCAAGCGGCCAGCGCGGCTGAAAAAACTTCCAGAGCATTCTTCATCTCCAGCGCCTCATCCTCCTCCATATCCACCACGAAGGGTCGCCGGCCTATGTGTTCGGGACAATGGGCATCCGACCCGGAGACCACGGTGTGCCCGCCCGAGAGGCTGGGAGGAGG
>CAZRYP010000468.1:530-1582 GCA_964604295.1 uncultured Treponemataceae bacterium | reverse complement strand
TTTTCGCCCAGAAGCGCTGATCCCGGCTTGCCTCATTCGGATTCGTTTGTATTCCCGGGCTTCAAAACCATCCCGGACAGGAGAGCACAATGAACGTAGTGATTATCGGCGCCCAGTGGGGTGATGAAGGGAAGGGGAAGATAGTCGACTATCTCGCCCATGAGGCCGGGATCGTCGTGAGGTTTTCGGGCGGAGCCAACGCCGGACACACCATCGTCCTCTCCGGAACGCGCTATGCCCTCCACCTCGTGCCCTCGGGCATCCTCTATCCGGACAAGACCGTCATCCTGGGTTCGGGCATGGTCATAGACCCCGAGGCTCTCTTCTCCGAACTCGGCGCACTGAAGGAAAAAGGCATCGAATGGGAGGGCAGGGTATTCATCTCCGACCGAGCCCATCTCGTGCTTCCCCGCTACAAGGAACTGGACCGCCAGATGGACAGCCAGCGGAAGAAACCCATAGGCACGACCGGCAGGGGCATCGGCATAGCCTACTCGCTCAAGGCCTCCCGCGACGGCATAAGACTGGCCGACATCGATGACCCGGAGAGGCTCCGGAACCTGACGGATGAAGACAGAGCATTCCTGGACACGTGGCGGGCCAGGCTCCTGCCCATGTCCCTGGACTCCAGCTCCTATCTCCACCACCACAGGAACGCGTGGACCCTCTTCGAGGGAGCCCAGGGCGCCCTCCTGGACATAGACACGGGAACCTATCCCTTCGTCTCCTCGGGCATGTCCTGCGCGGCGGGCGCGGCGGCCCAGGGAGGCATCGGTCCCCGTCATGTGGACAGGATCCTGGGCGTTTTCAAGGCCTACACGACCAGGGTAGGGAACGGTCCTTTCCCCACCGAATTCGCTGACGACTCGCCCGGTTCCCTTTCGAACTACATAAGGACGACGGGAAACGAATACGGTGTCACGACGGGCAGACCCCGCCGCTGCGGCTACCTCGACCTCGTCGCGCTCCGCTACGCATGCATAGTCAATTCCATCGACAGGCTCGTGCTGACCCACATCGATGTCTACGACGCCCTCCAGGAATTCGAGGCC
>CAZRYP010000468.1:0-520 GCA_964604295.1 uncultured Treponemataceae bacterium | reverse complement strand
ACAAGATAGACGGCAAGGTCGTGGAAGACTTCCCCGCCTCGATCAAGGCCCTCGAGTCCGCAAGCCCCGTGCTCAAGAAGTTCCCCGGATGGAATGAGCGCATCGACGAGTGCAAGACCTGGGAAGACCTTCCCCTGCGGGCCCGCGAATACGTCCAGTTCATCGAGGAGTTCACGGAGACGCCCGTTTCAATCATATCGGTCGGTTCGGACCGCCAGCAGACCATCGTGAAGGAGAGCCCGTGGATAAGATCCTGATTCTGGATTACGGCAGCCAGTACACCCAGCTCATCGGCCGCAGGGTCAGGGAGCTGGGCGTTTACTCCGAGATTGTGTCCGGCGATGCCCCGCTGGAAGCCGAGCTTCTGAAGGACTGCGCGGGGATCATCCTCTCGGGATCGCCCTTCAGCGCCTACGACCAGGGCGCCCCGGTCCCCCATGAATCCCTGTATTCATGCGCCCTCCCGATCTTGGGCGTCTGCTACGGCATCCAGCGGATGACCCTCGACTCGGGAGGCTCG
>CAZRYP010000467.1:0-1590 GCA_964604295.1 uncultured Treponemataceae bacterium | reverse complement strand
GATTCGCCAAGACATCGAGGCGGGAGCGCCGGCGGACGCGACGGGCCGCATCAACCTGGCGCATTACTCGGCCTGGCTCGCCAAGGAGATGGGCCGTGGCGATTGATCCAAGGAAGCTCACCCCCACGCAGCTCGCGCGGATCCTGAACTCCACGCCCCTCGGCGAGGTCATCTCCGAGCGCCAGATCCATCGCCACAGGACGCGCGGGGGATACCGGATCGGCGAGGGGCGATATGTCGATCTCCTGAAATACACGGCCTGGCTCGCCCAGGAACGGCACTACCCGAAGCCGACCAAGCCGCCAATGGATTACACCGGGATCAAGGAGGCTGCGCGCGCTCGGGCCTCGGCGATCTCGGAGGCAGGCCGGGACATCGGCGAACTGCCGCCCGTGGTCGATCCCGAGAGGAAGGCGCGCGCGTCACGCGATTTCCGCTTCTTCTGCGAGGCGTACTTCCCGGAGACGTTCCATCTCGAATGGTCGCCCGACCATCTCAAGGTGATCGCCAAGATCGAGCGAGCCGTGTTGGAGGGTGGGCTCTTCGCCATGGCCATGCCCCGGGCGTCGGGCAAGACCGTGGTGTGTGAACGGGCATGCCTCTGGGCGATCCTCTTCGGCCACCGGCAGTTCGTCTGCCTCATCGGCAGCGACGAATCGAGCGCCGTGGACATGCTGGATGCGATCAAGGGCGAGATCGAGGACAACGACCTGCTTCTGGACGACTTCCCCGAGGCGGTCTTCCCGATCCGGTGCCTGGACGGCATCGCCAACCGCGCCAAGGGCCAACTCTACAAGGGCGAGCGCACACACATCGGTTGGAAGGAAAAGGAGATCATTTTCCCGACGATTCCGGAGAGCCAGGCGTCGGGCGCCATCATCCGCGTGGCCGGGATCACCGGGCGGATCCGCGGGATGAAATACAAACGGCCGGACGGCCGGACATCCAGGCCCTCGCTTGTTTGTCTCGACGACCCTCAGACTGACGAATCGGCCCGGAGCCCTTCGCAGTGCGCGAAGATGGAAGCTATTCTCGCCGGCGCGATCCTAGGGCTCGCGGGCCCGGGCTGCAAGATTTCCGGCATCATGCCCTGCACCGTGATCGCCAAGTACGACATGGCCGACAACATCCTGAACAAGGACAAGCACCCCGAGTGGCAGGGCGAGCGCACGAAAATGGTGTACTCGTTCCCCACGAACGAAAAGCGATGGGCCGAATACGAGCAGGTCTACCGGGAGTGCCTCAAGGCTGGCGAAGGGATCGGCAAGGCCACGGAATACTATGTCGCGCACCAAGCCGAGATGGACGCGGGATCATCCGTTGCCTGGCCGGCCCGCCGGAACCCTGACGAGGCGTCCGCGATCCAGCACGCGATGAATCTCCGGTATCGGAACGAACACGCCTTTTTCGCTGAGTATCAGAATGAGCCGTTGGAGGTGATCGCCGACGAGGGCACGCTCACTTCTGACGACGTGACCAAGAAGACGAACGGGATGGCCCGGTGTGAGATCCCGATATCGGGGAATCATCTCTCTATGTTCATCGACGTGCAGCAGAAGCTGCTGTTCTATGTGATCGCCGCATGGGAGG
>CAZRYP010000466.1:0-1597 GCA_964604295.1 uncultured Treponemataceae bacterium | reverse complement strand
CAGTTCCTTCCACGAAGGCAGGAAGGGGAAATCCTTGCCGAAGTTCAGCGTATGAGTCCTGAAGTCCCATGACTCTATCTTGGCTTCCGCGAGCTTGGCGATCTTGTCGAAGGAGGCGTCGTCGGCGAGTCCTTTCGCGAGGGCGGGCGCGTTGGATGCCTTGACGTCGGCGAACATGAGTAGGGGTTTTCCGGGACGGTATGCCATGACGACGGGTTCCGCGGCGCAGAATCCGAAACAGCCGACCCGCCGTACCCTGGCATTCAGTGCGGCCGCATCGACGGTCCGCTGAAGGGCCGAGAAGACTTCATCGGCGCCGTTGCCTATGCCACAGGTGCCGAGGCCCACCGATATCCATGGCGTCCCGTTCACCAGATGGGCCAAACCTTCCTTGCGGAGCGTTCCCAGGTCTATCGTACCGCTCATCTTTCCCCTCCTTTCTTCACTTTTTCGAGGAGAGCGACCAGCTTTCCTACCGTCATCCTGGATTTCACCACTCCGTCGATCATGACCACGGGCGCGAGCGCGCACTGGCCGAAGCAGGCGACCGTCCTTATGGACGCGAAGCCGTCCAGGCTGGTGGCCGAGTTTTCCTCTTCCTCCTTGAAGCCCCTGATTCCCATGCGCGACAAGGCTTCGTTGAGAAGGGCGAGGGACCCTCTGGTGTGACATGCGGTACCCCTGCAGACGACGATGGAATGCTTGCCCTGGGGCTTCAGGTTGAAGAATGAGTAGAACGTGGCCATGGAGTAGACCTGCGAAAGCGGAACGTCCACGAGTTTCGCGATGGTCCTGAGGGTCTCTTCGGAAAGATAATGCTTGGGATCGTTTTCCTGGGCCTGTTCGAGAATCTTGAGCAGGCTGCCCGTGGTTCCCATGTTGTCACGGACGACTTTTTCGACGCCCGGACTCGACTGCGCGATGGAAGTAGATGGCATATTGCCTCCTTGCCGACCGAACCGAAGCCCGTATCACCGGTTGACCAATTGGCTCCTGTATTGTTGCAGTATGCACCAGTCGCCGGAGTTGTCAAGAAAAAAATATCGATAAAATGATAATAATAAAACTATTTTTGTTGTCAGGATTTTATCCTGATTATATAAGTAAAAATATATTTATACTAGGAAATCAATTTTTATTGCAATTTTGTACTTTTCATTGAATACTGTAGCAATGGATCAACGAGAGGCCAGCGAGCCTTCGCGGAGCTGTACTTCCTGCTTCCCATGCCTGTGGCCGACCAGATTCTCAAACCAGAAAGTGGATCTCCTCTCCAGAAAACTGAAAAAGATATTCGAGTCTCTTCCGCTCCTCGGCTATCTCGGTCCACGGGAACTAAGGGACTACGCCTATTATGAACAGCATATAGCCAGGGCCCTCTTCGACATCGATTCAAAGGCGGGCAGGGGAGAGATCCATCCCCTGGATACGAGAGACTACCCCAAGATAGTCCGCTACCCGAACGGCGTCGCGAGAGTGGCGATGTACATAGGCTCCTTCGACCCCTTCCAGCTGACTCATCTCACCATCGCGCTGAGGCTGCTCGCTTCCCCCCACAACCATTCGGATATACTCATCATAGTGCCCGAGGGTACAT
>CAZRYP010000465.1:0-1602 GCA_964604295.1 uncultured Treponemataceae bacterium | reverse complement strand
AATTCGAATAGCTTTCGGCGAGCGCGAAGACGAAGCAAGCCCCCAGTATCCCCCTCGACTTCCTCCCTCCCAGATAGATGGCCACGAGGGCTATCCATCCGCGACCGGAGCTTATGTTGGGGACATAGGCCGAAAGATTCAGCGAAAGATAGGAACCGGCCAGGCCGCAGGCGGCGCCGGACAGGAGGATGGCGGCGAGCTTGTATGATGCCGGCTTCAGCCCCAGGGCCGAGACGGCCTTGGGATTGGAGCCGGTGGCGCGGAGCCTCATGCCTAAGGGTGTCCTGCGGATCAGGATCCAGGCGAGGAAGGCCGCCAGCCAGGAGAGCTGAGTCAGGACGTTCTGCCCGAAGAGCGCGGGACCCAGGACGGGTATGCCGGCCAGCGCTCCGGTGATCACGGGGAGATGGGGGAGGTCGAAGGGCACGACCCCCTTGGTGCCGAAAAGCTGTTGGGAGAGAACGACGGTGAGGCCCGCGGCGAGGAGGTTCGTGGCCAGGCCCGCCGCGAGACTTCCTGTGACCGAGGCTCCTATGACGCCGAAGAAGGCTCCCAGGGCGATGAGGCCTTCGAGGGCGATATTGAGCATGCCTGTGAGCTCCGTGAAGAGGCCGCCCAGGGCGGCGAAGAGAAGAGGGGTCATCGCCGCGACGGCTCCCGCGAGTATGGGCACGAAATCGGACTGGAAATTCATAGGCTCGCCCCCTTGAGCTTCCGCGGCTTGGGCCTGATGGCGAACTTGGCGGTGATCAGGAAGAAAATGACGGCCTGCACCACGGATACGATCTCCGAGCTCACGTTGGAGCCTATCATGACGCCCTTCGCCCCTGCCTCGAGATAGGCGAGGAAAATGGCCGAAGGTATCACGGCGAGGGGATTGTTGCGTGCGATCAAGGCCACGGAGATGGCGCTCCAGCCGACGCCGGCCGAAAAGCCTCTCATGGCCTTGTAGTAGGACCCCATGATCATGGCCGCGCCGGCCAGCCCGTGCAAGGCGCCTGAAAGGCCCATGGGGAGCAGGGTATAGAGTCCCGTGTCGATGCCGCAGTACCTGGCGAATTCCCCGCCCTGGCCGTAGACGCGGAGCTCGTACCCGAAACGGGTCCTGTCGAAGGCGAGCTTGGCGAGCAGTGAGACCGCGAGCCCCATGAAGATTCCCGTGCTGAGTGAGGAGGGGGGCAGGATCCGCGGGAAGCGGAAGGCCGGGGCTATGGCGAGGGTCGTCTGGAAATTGCTCGAGCCGTCCTGGAGAGGTCCAGTTATGAGATAGTCGATGAAAAGGATGACGATGGCCGACACGAGGAAGGAGGAAATGAGTTCGTCCACGTCCAGCGCGCGCTTGAGGATGCCTGAGAACGAACCGATCAGGGCTCCCGCCGTGGCAGCGGCCAGGGCGGCCAGTATCTGCACCAGGAGAGGCGGGCCTTCCGGGAAAGCCAGGCAAATGGCGACGGCGGCCAGGCCGCCCGAGTAGACCTGGCCTTCCCCGCCCAAGTTGAAGTTGCGCGAGGCGAAGGCCAGGCTCACCCCGAGGCCGGCCAGCATCAGGGGCACTGTGGATGCCAGCATGTTGCCGAAGGCATAGCTGTTCCCGAAGGGGCT
>CAZRYP010000464.1:0-1606 GCA_964604295.1 uncultured Treponemataceae bacterium | reverse complement strand
ACGGCGCCGGGAGGAAGCATGGACACGACTTTCTCGGGTATGTACAGGGTAGCCCCGCGGGAAATCGCTTCCGCGTCCAGGGAGGAATCGGGAGCCAGGAAGGCGGCGGGATCGGCCACATGGATCCATAGGGTATCCCCGTCGATGGCGATCGCGTCATCCGGATCGTTGGACCATGCGTTGTCTATGGCGAAGGATTCGAGCCGCCTCAGGTCCATCCTTCCGGCCGAGAAGGCCGGCAGTTCGCTTTCCGGGAAATCCAGCTTCGGAGGCCACAGGACGCAGCCCGACCTCGCGGGCCAGGGATTGAAGCAAGGTTCCCAGAGTCCGGAATCGACGAGGGCCTGATGGACGGCTTCCCTGGTTTCCGCGATGCCGGCATCCGAGGCTGCGGGACAGCGTTCTCCCGAGCCCAGGGCGAAGGACTCCAGATCGGCGATATAGCGGGAGAATTCCTGCCTGGAAACCGGGCGGCTTCCATCCTTGTGCCCGAAAGCCTCTTTCATCGCTGCGGCAAAGGCCGACCGGCGGGCTCCCTCCAATAGCTTTTCCTCCGCCTTCCTCCGGACGCGGTCTATTTCCCCGAGGCCGAGGGCGAAAGGACCGTCCTCGGACAGACCGAAGAGGGCGCCTTCAACCGCCTTGCGGGCACAGGCGGCCGCCGAGGCAGGCGAGAATTCGCCGAAAACGAGTTCGGCCAATTCCTTCCACGTGGTGGGTATCGGCTCCCTGCCTTCGCCGTCGGAGGCGAGCATGGCGTGGGCGGTCTCGAAATCGCCGCCCTCCCGCCGGGGCGGAATGCGGCTGACGGGGCCGGAATGGAGGAGGGAGATGTCCTTCTCCCTGACCTTCTTCGTTTCCCCCGATTCCAGTTCGATGGAAATCCTGCCCTCGGAAAAGGCGGAGACGAGGGCGAGCTGAGCCTTGAAAAGGACGAGGGAACCGGTGGAAAACATGGGATCTTTATAGCCGCAAAGCATGGGAATGGCAACTGCCGATAAATATTGCGTAGTTGACGCGGCTTTGCTATACTCCTACTGCCCGCCCGTTTCCCCGGAACCGGGTTCATCGCGAAAATCAAGGAGCCTGAAATGGTAGCGCTTGCTGTCGGTATCGTTCTTTTGGCTGCGGCCGTCCTCATGTGCCTTCCTGGAGTGCTCGGCTGGTGGGGCGACGTCCTTGCCTTCCTGAGGGGTTCGATACCAGTCATCGCCGTGCTTGTCGGCGCCGTCGCCATCCTCATCGGAGTGGCCGACATAAAGGACAAGAAGGAAGCGGAGAAAGAGGAAAAAGAGGAAGAGAAGGCCGAGAAGAAAGCCGAAGCAGGGAAATGAGGCCGGGATCTCCCCGCCCGCGACGGAAAGGGAGAGCGCTTGACACATTCGCCATAATGTGGGATTATGCCACGCGCATTTTATGAGAATTACACGAATAAGGTGAAGGTATACATTGATGATGAAGACCATTTTCGTAACTTCCGCTACCGCCGAGCGCGCGTGGTACGTGATTGACGCCGAGGGCAAGCCCCTGGGCCGCGTGGCCGCCAAGGTCGCGTCGATGCTCCGCGGCAAAAACAAGCCCACCTATACTCCCAGCCAGGAAACGG
>CAZRYP010000463.1:0-1610 GCA_964604295.1 uncultured Treponemataceae bacterium | reverse complement strand
ATCAAGTACGGGAAGCAGACGCCGGACATGCACGAATACTACCTGCAAGGAAAGTTTGAAGGGCGATTGATTTTTCGGAGGCAATCCGAACCCGGCGTCTGGGTGGCTAGCATACCAACAGAATAAATCCTGCGATATCAGGCGGGTACTTGGTCAAGAAGAAAGAGATGCAACCATCAGCATGACCTATCGGATTAACATCCTGTCCACGGGTCGCACCAGCTCGGCGGGGCGAGGAAGGAGTATGAGTTGCTGGTCGCGAACTACAAGCTGAAGCCGGGCGCCCTCTACGTCGAGAAGTCACACCCAGTCACGGGATAGGCACTTTCGAAGCGATCACTCCGAAATGCCAGGGCGGCAGCTCGATCGGTGCGTCCTGCGCCGGCTGAAGCCCGCTTCCACGCATCAGCCCGATCATCGTTTCGGGCTTCGGTCTGATCTCCAACGCAGGCCCGCGTGGCGTCGTGGCGGACCATATCCAGTGGATCGCCCCGAGTCTGCCGCCCGGCCTGATGATACGCCTCGCCTCTCGCAGGATCTCGGCCGGACGCTCATGATGAAGGATGTTGAAGAACATGACGTAGTCCACGCTCTCATCGGGCAGGCCGGTCCCCTCTTCGATGAAGTCCCGGCACGAAAAGATAATGTTGCCGATCCCGGCGGACACGGCCCTGACGCGGGCCTGGCTCATGACCTCGTCATCCATGTCCAGCGCATGCAGCGTGCCCGATATCCGTCTGGCGGCCGGGATCGTGAATGTTCCGTACCCACAACCAAACTCAGTCAGGTCGCGCACCGACGCATCCACGCCCATGCGGTCGAGGATCAGCGGCACGTCGAAAAGGCTTTCCCAGTATTCGGCCTCGGGCATGCCGCTGTCACGGACTTTCATGCTGTCAGAACGATACGACGCGATCCGAATCCCTCACGAGTTCGTAGAGGTCCTTCATCGTAGAGAGTGGGCACACCTCGCTCCCTTCCCGGTCGCGCACCTTGAGGCATGTGCCGCACGCAAGAAGCCTGCCTCCCTGCTTACGAAACTCCTCAGCCTGGGCCTTCACGTCGAAGCGCTGGTGCGCCGACTCGACGGCATCCACGCCAGGACCCATGAAAAATACCCCGACATCATCACCCTGCTTCCTGGCGAAATTCGCCAGACGTAGCGCGTTCCATGCTGTCTCGGGTTCCGCAACCGATATGACGATTCCCAGCTTCATATGATCTCCTTCCCTGCCCTGTCAACGTCGCGCTTCGCGTTCGACCCGTTGCCACCAAAATGTTCGGACCAGCCATGAAACGTTGTATATGCGCAAGGGACGACAAAGAGCGTCAGCAACGTCGAGGAGACCATCCCTCCCATCACCGCGAGAGCCAGAGGGCGCAACATTTCCAGCCCCTCTCCCCAACCAAAGGCGAGAGGTGCAAGCCCGATGATCGTCGTCAGGCTTGTCATGAGAATCGGACGCAGACGGGTGGGTGCAGCCGCCAACGCGCCTTCCAACGGCAGAAGGTTCCTTTCCTTCCGTACGAGGTTGATGTATTCGACAAGGACGATGGCGTTGTTGACCACGATCCCGACCAGCAGTATCAGGCCAAGGAACGCGGTCGCG
>CAZRYP010000462.1:0-1611 GCA_964604295.1 uncultured Treponemataceae bacterium | reverse complement strand
AAGGATCGGAAGGAAGAACACGGGAAGCAGCAGAAGGCTCTTCACGATCCTTGCTCCGAAGAATTCCCGGTTCAGGAGGAGGGCGGCGGCGAATCCGAAGAGCAGCTCGACGGGAATGGCGATGAAGATGAATCCGAGCTGGAGCTTCAGGCTGTTCCAGAATTCCGGGTCGCCCGAGAGTGCCAGGTAGTTGCCCAGCCCGACGAACTTCCTCTCGCCCGCCCCGGCCGAGAGCGGCCAGTTGAAGGCCGATACGACAAAGGAAAAGACTATGGGGAAGATGAGGACGGCGAAGACGACCAGGAGTGCGGGCAAAAGGAAAAGGAAAGGCGCGTTGTGCCGCGCCTTTCCTTCGATCCGGGAAGCTTGGATGATGTCAGTATCCCGATTTCTTGAGGACATCGTTCGTCTCGTCGATGATCTTCTGGGTTGCCAGATCCGTGGACATCTGGCCCGTGATTCCCATGATCCAGTATTTTTTCACGATATCCTGGACCTGGGCCACTTCCTTGAAGCGGGGACGGGAGGCGGCGTACTTCATCGAATCGGCGATGGCTGCGAGCCATGGCTTGGACTTGGCGAATTTCGGATCCGTGAGGGCGTCAGTCCTCGCGGGAACGGTGTTCTTCTCCACCAGCCATGACGCGATCTCCTTGGAAGCCCACCAGTAGACGAATTCGGCGGCGGCGTCCTTATTTTTCGATGCGGTCGGAATGTTGACTGCCCAGGCTCCGCGGACGGCGAAGCGTCCCGCCGGTCCGGCGGGAGGGGCGGAATAAAGGATCTTGCCCGCTACCAGGGACTTGTCCGGATCTTCATAGCTCGCGATCTGGGCAGGCCATATGAACTGGGAGAAGACTCCCTTGGGATCGGCGCAGAAGGCCGCCTGCCTTTCCACGTGGGCCATGGTCTCTGCGCCCTTGGGAGAGATCGCCATGAGCTTCTTGTAGACTTCCATGCCCTGGACAGCCTTCGCCTTGTCGACCACGAGGACGGGCTTGCCGTTCTTCCACTCGATGAACTTGGTGCCGTAGGACTCGTACATGAAGATGGCCTCGCCGAAGACGCCTGCCGGTCCGCCGTTGAAGGGGCCGAAGCCGCCCGATACGATGCCTTTGCCCTGCAGGAAGGTTCCCGCGTCCAGCATCTGCTGGAATGTCTGGGGCACGCCGAGGTCATAGCCGTACTGTGCCTTGAAATCGGCCTTGTACTTGGGATTCTCGATGATGTCCTTGCGGGTCATCCACACATAGAGGTTGCCGTTGATGGGGAGTCCGATGAGCTTGCCGTCCCACTGGGCGACATCGAGCATGGCGGGGGTCACCGTCGACGGATCCACTTTCTTGAAGACTTTTCCGGGAGCCCACTGATCGTAGGGGAGCATGAGGGACGCGAAGAGGGGAATGTTGCCCTCATCGATGCAGACCAGGTCGTAATCGGTCTTTTCCCTGGTCACGCTCACCGAGGTCTTCGTGAAAACCTGGGGCGGCTGAAGGATCTCGAAGTTGACCTTGATGCCTGTCGCCTTCTCGAATTCCGGGATCTTCTCCATGAGTGTCCTGGGGTAGGCATCATCCCAGAACAGGACATTGATCGTCTGCGCCGCGGCGC
>CAZRYP010000461.1:0-1619 GCA_964604295.1 uncultured Treponemataceae bacterium | reverse complement strand
CACGATGTGCTCCTGACCCGTGAATTCGTCGAGGGTCCGCGGCCTCATCCGGGAGGCGAGGGGCTCATGACCCCGGGTTTGGGGCTCCCGCCCCAGGCCCGGGGGCGCGGCGAAGAGGGGATTCTCGCTTTCCCTGGCCATGCCTATTCCGCTGTCCAGCCCGACCAGTCGGCGCCCGAGACTGTATTGGAATAGAGGGCGTAGGTGCCCGTGCCTTGGGCGGCCAATCCGATGAGGATCGTGTCGTGTGCGGCCGAAAAGCATATGGCCATGACCGGCTTCGAGTAGATCGTCGTCGTGTAGGAACTGGCCGTCGGAACGTAGACCGCGTCGCTGTCGTTGCCGCCGAGGGGGTCACCTGTCGAGGCGTCGTACTCGTAATAGCCATTGGATGAATTGTGCTTCGCGATGAGGAGGCGGTAAGCGCTGGCCGAGGCATCGATCGGCGCTTCCGCCAGTATGCCCAGGGTGACGCCGGAAGCGATGACGTCGGAGGTCCATGCGGCGCCGTCGTAGGTGTAGAGAAGGCCTTCGTCCGTCGTGATCAGGACATTGCCTGAGGCGTCGACCGCTAAACCGCGGAGGGTTTCGCCCGAGGCGGGGGGGCCGCCCGTCGCGTCGGCGGCGAAGCCCGCGGGCGCGGCGCCCGCATAGAGCGTCCCCAGGGACATCGCCCAGTATGAGGAACCGTCCCACACGAGGCCGGTGACGGGATCGTCCAGTCCGGCGAGGCCCGCAGTCACGAAGTCGGCTCCGTCGTAATAGTAGAGGTCGAACGTGGCGCCCGTTTCAGCGTCCGTGTGCGCCGCCGCGAAGAGTGTGGCGTTGGCGTAGAAGAGGGCGTCCACGACCTTCGCCGCGAACTCGCCGTCGTCCAGCCTGGTCCAGGTCGCTCCGGAATCGGCCGTGGAGTAGATGCCCTTGAGGGCGGTCGCGTCGTCGGTACCGGCGGCGGCGACATAGATGGAGCCGGCTCCGTCAGAGGCGAATCCCGCGCAATAATAGGCCGAGTCGCCCGAAACGGGCAGGACGCTCCACGTATCCCCGGCGACGGCGCGGACGTAAACCTTGGCCATCGCGGCATAGTAGTTCAGGCCGTCCTCGCCTATAGCCTTGACCGTCGCGTTCTTGAAGATGTCGGTGCCTACCTGGGACGTCTCTGTCTGTATTTCGTGAAAAACCCCGTACGTATTGTCGCAGGAAGCCAAGGCGAGGACTGCTGCCGCGGCGGCGAGGAGAACCCGGAACGGTCCTGATTTGGATTTTTTGGTCATCTTCGTTCTCCTAGAAGTGGTACACTGCGCCGAGCGAAATTTCGAGGAAATTCCCATATCGCGTGAGGTCGCTCTCGGCGCCGAAATGGATTTCCGGTATCAGCCACCAGTATGCCTGGCCGCCGATGCTCCATGCCTCGCTCACCTGGGCGAAGGCTCCGCCGCCGAGCTTCGTGAAGGGACTGATCACGCCGTTTCCTGAAAGCCTCATGACGTTCGCGCCCAGATCCAGGCTGGTCGTGAATTCCATGATTCCGCTGTCCCACCAGTAGCCCAGCCTGAAGGCGACCGGAGCCATGAAGAGGGTGCGCCCTCCCACCGTGCCGTTGAAGGCCCCCGTGAGGG
>CAZRYP010000460.1:0-1623 GCA_964604295.1 uncultured Treponemataceae bacterium | reverse complement strand
GGGCACCTGCTTCGCCCTCCGCGTCCAGGGCGACAGCATGAGGGACGCGGGCATCCGCTCGGGCGACCTGGCCATCATCGAGCAGAGGCCTACCGCGGAGAACGGCGAAATAGTCGCCGCCCTCATCGAGGATTCGGCCACGCTCAAGCGCTTTTTCAGGGAAAACAACAGGATCCGCCTCCAGGCCGAAAATCCCGACTACGCTCCCATCTATACCCAGGACGTGCGGATCCTCGGCAAGCTCAAGGCCATTCTCCGGAGCTACTGAAAGCCCATGCCCACACCATCAAGGCCATCGACCTATATCCTCGCAGGCCCCGAAACGGGAAAGAGGGAAGCCTTCGTCAGGGAGCTCATCGCCTCCCTCGCCGAGAAGGACGGCACTCCCCCCGAATGCTCGAGGCTCTACGCGGGGGAAGTCCCCGCCGAACAGCTGGTGGGGATTCTCCAGAACTCGTCGCTCTTCTCCTCGAAGAGAGTGGTCGAATACCGCGACGCCGAGGCCGTCACGGGCAAGGCCGCCCTCTCAGCCCTCGAAGGCTACATAAGGAACCCGGCAGGGGACGCCTTGCTCATACTCGTCACCGAAGGCTATTCCCTGGCCAAATCCCTAGAAACGGCGGTGGGCGCCGCGAACAAGAAAATGTTCTGGGAGCTCCGCGATTCCGAAAAGCCCGCGTGGATCAGGGAAAGGCTGGCGAGGGACAGGCTTTCGGCGGAGGATGAAACCATAGAGGCCATCCTCGAGCTCGTGGAGAACGAAACCTCGGCCCTCGAATCCGCCTGCATGGTCCTGGCCGCATGTTTCCCCGAGGGAACCCGCCTTCGCGCCGACGACGCCGAGGCGGCCTTGTCGAGATCCCGCCAGGAAGATGCCTTCAGCCTCTTCGACAGGATGGCCGGCGGCGATCTTTCCTCAGCCCTCCTGGTTCTCGACACCCTCCTCGCCGACAGGCAGAGCGAACCGGCCGGGATAATCTCGGCCCTCATATGGAGCTTCCGCAGGACCGAGCGCCTCCATCGCTGGATCGCCTCCGGGCTGGCTCCGGATGAGGCCTTCAGGCGGGAAAAGCTCACGAGCAAGACGGGACAGAAGAAATTCAAGGCGGCAATGCAGCGCTACACGGCCGAAGAGTGCGCGCGCATCGTCAGGGCTGCCTCGGAAACCGAAGGCTCCCTCCGCGGCGGCTTTCCCTCATCCTTCGCCCGCGTCCTCCTCCACCTTTTCCTCCGATCCGCGATGGCCCTGAAGGGACGCGGCCTCATCTTGTCGGGATGGAAGGAACAAGAGTACTATCTGTCCGACTGAAGCCAAAGGATCCACGATGTCGAATACCATAAAGAAGATTGTGCTGTCGAACCGCGCCATAACCCTCGTCGGCACCGCCCACATCTCCCACGAGAGCGTGGCCGAAGTCTCCGCCATAATCGCGCAGGAAACCCCCGGCCGCGTCTGCGTCGAGATAGACGCCAACCGCTACCAGGCCATGACTCAGGGCTCGCGCTGGGAAAATCTCGACATCGGAAAGGTGCTCAAGGAAGGCAAGGGCTTCTTCCTCCTCGCCAACCTCGCCCTTTCCGGCTTCCAGAAAAGGATGGGGGCGGGCATAGGAGCCAAGCCCG
>CAZRYP010000459.1:0-1626 GCA_964604295.1 uncultured Treponemataceae bacterium | reverse complement strand
GTTCTCGATGTCGTCGTGAAACACAAAGCTTCCAACAAGGTTATCATGGCCGGATGTGCCGCCGAGAGCACCAAGGAAACGATAGAACTCGTAAAGCGCGCCGCCGGCGCCGGCGCCGCCATGGCCAGCCTGCTGATGCCCAGTTTTTTCGCCAAGAAGATGACGACCGACGTGATGGAACGCTTTGCCGTGGAAGTGGCCGATTCCTCGCCCATTCCCATAGTCCTTTACAATAATCCCTCGGTGGCGGCCGGAGTCACCATCAAGCTCGACCTCCTCGAACGCCTCGTGAAGCATCCCAATATCGTCGGAGTCAAGGACAGCTCCAAGGAAACCTACAGAGACAATCTGAAGGCAGCCTCCGCGACTTTCAATGTCCTCGCGGGTTCGGCGGCCTATTTCCTCGATCTCATGAAGAACGGCGGTTCGGGCGGGGTGCTCTCCCTGGCCAACATCTTCCCGAACGAATGCGTACAGCTCTATGACGCCCTTGTCGCAGGACGCGATGCGGAAGCAGAAGCGCTCAACGCGAAACTGATCGAACTCAATTCCAAGGTATCGGGATCCTTCGGAGTGGCGGGAGTCAAGGCGGCGATGGATATGGTCGGCTATACGGGCGGAGCCCCCAGGAGACCACATCTCGCGCTGGGTGAGGCCGATAGGGTCGTTCTCAGGGAAAGCCTGGAGAAGAGCGGCTTCCTGAACAAGGAGTACTCATGAGCACGACATGGACAGTGCTCCTTCCCGAAGCCATCGAAGAGGAAGCCAGACAACTTCTCGAGGATTCCGGAGCTCGCGTGGTCCTGTCGCCCGACAAGAGTCCGGCGACGGTAGCGCCCCTGATGGCCGACGCCGATGCCGTCGTGTTGCGGACGGGCATAAAGATGACAGCGGAACTCCTGGCCTTTGGCAAGAAACTCAAGATGGTGTCGCGCACCGGCGCCGGCTTCGACAATGTGGACGTGGCAGCGGCCACGGAGCTGGGTGTCATCGTATCCTCCAGCCTTGGAGCCAACACGACGACCGTTGCGGAACACGCCCTTGCCCTCATCCTGGCCCTGTACAAGCAGCTTCCGGCGCTGGACAGGGAAATGCGCAAAGGAAACTTCAAGGTTCGCTATGCCTACTTGTCGCGCGATCTCAGGGGGAAAACCCTGGGAGTGATCGGCATCGGCAGAATAGGTTCGGAAATCGCAAAAGCCTGCCATGATTCCTTTGGAATGAGGGTCATCGCCTACGATGAATTCCTGCCCCCGGCGGTAAAGCAGAGCCTTTCCTCCTGGGTGGACTTCGTTGGCCTGGACGAACTCTGCACCAAATCCGATGTGATCACGATGCATGTCCCCCTGACCGATGGCACGCGTGGACTCATCGGCGCGGCCAAACTCGCCCTCATGAAAAAGGATGCTGTCATCGTCAACACATCGCGCGGGGGCGTCATAGACGAAACCGCCCTCGCCGAAGCCCTCAACACCGGCAAACTGGGCGGAGCGGGCCTGGACGTATTCGAGGAGGAACCGCCCGCGCGGGACAATCCCCTTCTCTCCTGCGAAAAAGCCATTCTCACGCCACACGCGGCGGCCCTCACCCAGGAATGCGTCGTCCGCATGGCCGTGCTCGGCGCCC
>CAZRYP010000458.1:0-1627 GCA_964604295.1 uncultured Treponemataceae bacterium | reverse complement strand
GAGGATTTCAGGAAGACGCTCGAGTACATCGGCTACAGCGGAGTGAAAACTTATATCCAGAGCGGGAACGCGGTCTTCGAGCATACCGAATCCAACAAGCGAAGGATGGAGGCCGAAATTGACAGCGAGCTCAAAAACCGCCTGAAGGTGGAGACGCTGGCCATAGTCCTGTCGAGGGAAGAACTCCAGGCGGCGGTCGAATCCCATCCCCTGTCCCATATGGGAGACGTGAAGAACCTGTATGCGACCCTCCTGTCCCATGAAGCGGCCAAGGAGGAGGTGGAAACGCTGATGGAAACCATGAACGACATCGACAGGCATGAAGTGAGGCACAGGGTGGTCTATTCCTATTATGGCGAAGGATACGGGAAATCCAGGAGATCAAATAACTTCATCGAAAAAATCCTGAAAGTGTCGGCTACGACGAGGAACTGGACGACCATGAAGGCTGTCATGGACTTGTGCGAGGGGCGAGAGCCGGCTGGAATCGAGCAGGGATCCGTGGTATAGGTAGACTTCGACACGTGCTTGCCCTCATGGAGAACGCATGAAACTGAAGAAACCTCTCATCATCATCGCCATCGTCATAGCGGCGCTGGCAGTAGCCTTCCTTGGCGTGAAGGCCACGCTGGAAAGCGGATTGAAGGAAATGGCCAATACCGCGATAGATGAAATGGACCTAGGCCAGGTGACCGACGGAGACTATCCGGGATCGTTCAGCGCCTTTCCCGTTTCCGTGAAGCTCTCTGTGAAGGTCAGGGACCACAGGATTTCGGCGATCGACCTCATCGAGCATACCAACGGGCAGGGAAAGCCGGCCGAAGCTCTCTTGGCGAAGGTGGTCGAGACGCAGAAGGTCGACCAGGACGTGGTGTCAGGCGCCACCTACAGCAGCAAGGCCATCCTGCTGGCCATCAGCAATGCCCTCGGAAAGTAGGCGCGAGGATCAGGAATACTGGAAGTTCAGCTGCCAGATGACGCCGAATCGGTCCTTGATGTTGGCGTACTTCGCGTTCCAGAAGGTTTTTCCCAAAGCCATCTGGACTGTTCCCCCGACCTGCAGGGCTTCGTAGAGCCTGTCCACCTCGGGTTCCGAATCGCAATCAATCAGGATGGTGACATTGTCGCCTTTCGCGACTTCCCTGGAAGAATCGGAGAGGTAGAGCTTCAAACCGCCGGCAACCACTTCGCCGTGCATGACCTTGTGCTTGAAGGCGTCGCCGGAAGGGTCGTCCGAAGTGCCGCCCGGCATGTCGTCGAAACGCTGAAGTCCCGTGATCTTTCCGCCCAGGGCGGATTCATAGAACCTCATGGCCTCTTCGGCCTGACCGGGGAAAACAAGATAGGGTATGAACTTCATGATATGCACTCCTTGCATTCGAGATTTGCATTAAAAAATTACAATATATGTTACTTATGATATGGCGATGACGGCAAATGGGGCTGAGCCGAGGGAGAGAGAATGAAGGACTATGGCCTGGTGTTCATGGATGCGGACGAGACGTTGTTCGATTTCAGGCGGGCTGAGACTTTCGCCCTTGCCGGGGCGTTCGGGCAATCTGGCCTGGGAGACACGGGGGAGGTCCTCGCGGACTATGACGAGATAAACAAAAAGCTCTGGAAGCAG
>CAZRYP010000457.1:0-1632 GCA_964604295.1 uncultured Treponemataceae bacterium | reverse complement strand
GTCTCGTCGGCTGTCATCAGATCGGCGTCGAGGACGGTGAAGTCCGCCCACTTGCCGGGCTCGAGGCTTCCGCGGCTTCCTTCCTCGAAGTTGGCGCGGGCGGCCCAGATGGTCATGGCCTTCAGGGCTTCGATGCGGGAGAGGGACTGGCCGGGCATGAAGCCGCCTTCGGGCCTGCCCTCGTCGTCCTTCCGGAAGACGGCAGAGCGGAATCCCCGGAGGGGATCTATGCCCTCGATCGGGAAGTCGCTGCCGTTGGCGAGCCATCCGTTCTGGGCCAGGAGGTCGCGATAGCGGTGGGACCGGCCCATGCGCCATCCGCCCAGGCGGGATTCGGTCCAGGCCATGTCGGAGGTGGCGTGGGGGGTCTGTAGGGAGGGGATCACGCCGAGCCTTCCGAAGCGGGGCAGATCCTCGTCATGGACGAGCTGGGCGTGCTCGATGCGCCAGCGCAGGTCGTTTCCCGGCTCCAGATGCCTTTCGTAGACATCCAGGACGAGGCGGGCCGCCGCGTCGCCGATCGCATGGACGTTCATCTGGAATCCGCAAGCCCTGGCGACGCGGCAGACGCGGTCCAGCTCCCCGGGCTCCAGGGTGAAGAGGCCGAGGTTGCCCGGGTCATCGGCGTAGGGTTCGAGGAGCCGGGCGCCCCTGGAGCCCAGGGCCCCGTCGGCGAACATCTTGAAGGAACGGATGCTCAAGGCCGGATCGGCGCGCGGACCTTGGCCGGCGAAGCAGTCGATATTCTCCCCCGACGGCATCAGCATGACGTAAATGCGGATAGGCAGGCTCCCCTCCCCCTGCATGGCGGCCATAAGGAGGGCTTCGCGTTTTTCCGTGCCCGCGCTGGATACCGAGGTGAGTCCCGCGGCGAAACAATTGCTTTGTGCGGCGAGGAGGGCCTGCCTCATCGTCGCTTCGGAAGGCGCCGGCACAGCCTTCCTGACGAGATCCACGGCCTTGTCCAAAAGGAGTCCGGTGAGGCGGCCGCCCGAGACGGCCGCGGTTCCGCCCTCCAGCCTGGTGGAGGCGTCGATGCCGGCCGCGGCGAGGGCGGCCGAATTGGCCACTGCCGCGTGTCCGTCCACCCGTATGGCGAAGGCCGGGACTCCGGGAAAGGCCTTGTCGAGCAGGCTGTTGTCGGGGAACTGCCGCTCCGGCCAGGTATTCTGGTCCCAGCCCCTTCCCTGGACCCACTCGCCGGGAGAGGAAGCATGATGGGCCACGAGCCTGTCGACCGTTTCCTCCCAGGATTTCGCGCCGAAAAGCCAGGCGCGCTGGAGGACGTAGCCGTAACCCAGGAAATGGCAATGGGGATCCATGAAGCCCGGATAGACGAAGTTCTTCCCCAGATCGAGCCTGCGTGCGGCGGTGAAGGCCGCGTTTATCTCGTCCCGGCTGCCCAGAGCTGTCACGCGGCCGTCCCGGATCGCCATGCTCTGTGCCGAGGTGAAAGCCCCGTCCACGGTATAGATGCGCCCGGCTACAACTATGAGATCCGCTTTCGATGCCATGGAATTTGACATGTGCCTCCCGCCTTCGGATATTATCATATCGACGCTTCGGAGGGGAGAATATAATGGACAAGCCGGGAATCTACGATATTGAAGTTCGAAGGGGCAATGGTTCGGC
>CAZRYP010000456.1:0-1638 GCA_964604295.1 uncultured Treponemataceae bacterium | reverse complement strand
CTACGGGGACCATCCTGCGGTACTCGGGGGCGAAGGAAAAGAGGGCGCCGCCAGCTCGGCGTACACGCTTGCCGCGGGCTCGGCCTGGGCGCAGGCGAAAAACCTTGATGGCCAGAGTTCGGGTCCGGCCGCCACAGCCCGAGGCTATGCCTACTTCCTGAGGACAGACAACGTTGGCGGCATCGGTACTGTCGTGCTGCCGGGCAAGTCCGCCAGCCCGCCGACGGCAAGGCCATCGAGCGGCTATGTGCCGAAAAATACCAGAGTCGCTCTCTTCGCGGCGGCGGACGAGACGATCCGATACACGATGGCCGCCGATGGCACCGAGCCTGCGGATCCCGATGAAACTTCGGCCACCTACGACGCGGCGAACCAGCCGAAAATCATCGCGTCGACAATCCTCAAGGCGCGCAGCTACAGTGAGGGCCTTGATCCATCGGCCGTCTGCCGCCTGTCCTATGCGCTGAATTCGGCCGGGCTCGTGTATACGATCGAAAAATCGTTCACTCCATCCACTGCGTATATACCCTGCATCCTCCAGGAAACCTACGCGGGAGGAAGCACGAATCCCGTGAGGTCGGTCTGGTATGCCCTGAGGGTATCGAATCGCGGATACTACAGCATCGATATCCATGATGCCAGCGATGACGCCCTGATGTATTCGGATACCCTGTGCTTTTCCCTCTATGAAGGCACGGTCCTGAGCATTCTCAGCGATTCCGATGATCTTGATATCCATACAAGGGACGAGAGCCTGAGAGTCTTTCTGGACACAGGCACCTACTATTTGAACCTTGCTTCCAGGACCGACACTGCAGGAGGAAATTTCGCTTTTTGCTTCTCGGAAGACGGAAGATAAATGTATCGCCCCGGGAGTGGAAAGCTGCCATCCCTTCTCTTTACAGGTGATTGTTCTTGAAAAACTCCACCATGAATGGGATCGCATCTTCCGGTATTTTATGCCCTCCATTATAGATGAATGTCTGGACAGCCATATTGATCGCGGATTCATATACCGTAATATTCTTGTTTACCGTTTTCCCTTCATCGGCACATTTGTTCAATTTTACTAAAAATTCTATCATCTCTTTTTGTGATTTGAACTTGACGATTTCATCCTGCTTCCCTGCCACATGAAATACCGGTATCGCCTTCAATGCTTTCAGGTCTTCGTATGATCCCAATCTGCCCGCTATAGGTGCGATCGCGGCGATTCCATCCCCCCGGGCCGCGGCGAGCACATACGCGAAGGCGGCTCCATTCGAGAATCCGGTGACATATATTCTCTTTTCATCTATCGAATAAGCACTGCCCAAATAGGACATCATTTCATCAAAGAACCTTATATCCCTGTCTTTCTTGTCTCCGCCATATGTCTGCCACCCCGTATACTTTCCGTTGGGATCCATCTGCTGGATCGCGGTCTTCAGTCCTTGCGGATATACAATGATCGCTTCCTGCCAATTTTTTTCAAGCTTGAATTTATCCATGGCTTCACTCAGTTCTTGTCCGTGACCATGAAATGCGAATACCACCGGCATTTTCTCCTGGGTTGAAGGTGCGGGAACATAGAGCAGGAACTCTCTTTGAAGCTTGTCCACCGATATCTTGATGGTTTCAAACGAATATGCCCTGGCA
>CAZRYP010000455.1:0-1640 GCA_964604295.1 uncultured Treponemataceae bacterium | reverse complement strand
CTGAAGGTGTGAAAAAATGTCGCCGATAAATCCTAAATCCGAAATCCTAAGGAAACCCCGGTTCAAGAACGAAGTGCAACAGACAGGTGGAGGGGCTAGCCCCTCCACCTGAAAAAAATCGGCTCGATCCAGTAGAGTGTTTTGGCCAACAAACCACTTACGGAGGAGTCGACTCATGGATAACTGTAACACGATCGGTGGAAAAACCTATTGCCATTTGAGTTTTGAGGAGCGGGAGGAAGTCGCGATCGGGCTGGAAAAAGGGGAATCAAAAGCGAGCATCGCCTCGCGCCTGGGTCGTCATCGGTGCACTATAAGCAGAGAGATAGATCGAAATTCTCCCCTAATAAGAACCGTGAGGTATCGAGCAAATCGTGCGCAGAAACGCTTCGCTGAGCGGGACGTTTTGTGTCATGCAAGAGAGCGCCTCAAGAATTCTGAGATACGGCAATACGTGGAAGGAAAGCTCAGGGAAGGCTGGACGCCGGAACTCATCGCGGGCCGATTACGTTTGGAGACCTCTGAACTTTCGACGAATTACGAATCCATTTATCAATGGATTTACAACGACCGTCGCGACTTGATCGATTTTCTTCCAAGAGGCCATAAGAAGCGGAGGAAGCGGGGTAGCGCCAAAAACAAGCGGGCGATACGCATTCCAAATCGAGTTCCAATCGAGCAACGTCCTCCCGCGGTCGACGACCGCATGGAAGCCGGACATTGGGAAGCTGATACCGCCGTGTCCAGGCAAAGTCTGGCGGCCATTGCTGTAGTACAAGAACGAACGTCAAGGCACTGCGCCATCGCACTCCTTCCGGCCAAGACTGCGGCGAACATGCACGAAGGAGTTATACGGAAAATGAGGACGCTACCGCTACATCTCTTGAAGAGTATTACCTATGACAACGGCACGGAGAATGCGGCGCATGAAGCCACCAATGCCGTCCTCGGCACACGTTCCTTCTTCTGTCAGCCATACCATAGTTGGGAGAAAGGAGGCGTCGAGAACTGCATCGGTCTCATTCGCCGCTACTATCCCAAGAAGACCGATTGGTCATCGCTGAGTCAGAAGGACTGTGATAATGTAGCGCGAAGGTTAAACACTCGTCCGAGAAAGTGCCTTGGGTTCAAGACGCCCGAGGAAGTCTTTGTTGCGCTTGCCGGTTGAATGCGGGCCCTCGCTGCCGCCTGACGTTCTCGCTTTGCTCGGCGATCGCATCATCATTCATTACCGTTCCATCCAGGCATATTCATCAGTCCGCAGCATGGCGACCATTCGCCTGGCTGATTTGAAAGAGAATCTGGATGATGATGCCTTGGCCAGTCTCATCAACCCCAGGCCGATTCACTCGTTTTCCGAACTCATGACGGCGGTGATGCGGGAACGATGCGGGGCATCGAATTCGATCGCCGATGCCAAACATCGCGGCGTTCTGATCCGGATATTGTCAACCGATACCACCGATATCGCCTACGGTGGGGATCAGGCGCAATTGACCGGGATCTGGCTGGAATCCTGTTCGAACCGAACGTCACAGTGGATGAACGCGGCGGGGAGCGTGCCGCACTATCATCTCTGTTTCGCGACGAACAAGGCCGGATCACATTACGCAAGAATCTTTCCCGGCTTTCTATTGGCC
>CAZRYP010000454.1:0-1650 GCA_964604295.1 uncultured Treponemataceae bacterium | reverse complement strand
CGAAAGGCACAAGGAAGAGAAGATCGACGCGACGCTCGACGAAGTCAGTTTCCTCAAGAAGGCCCACAATATCCTCGTGCCTGAACAGCGCAAGGCCCTCGTGAAGGCTCTCGGCCAGAGGATGCTGGAGCATGCCAAGAACCTGGAGTTCGAGGAAGCCGCCCTCCTGCGCGACGAAATCGCTCGCGTCAAGGAAGGCGGGGATGTATAATCTCCCGAAACCGGAACCCGTGAGGGCGTCGGACCGGCTATTTTTCGGCCTGTCCGCCCTAAAAGGACGATCAGATGCATGACTTCCATGAATTCCCCTTTCACGTCATCGACGCGCACTGCGATGCCCTCCTGGCGGTGATTGGCAAGAGCCAGATACCGGGCGACGTGGGAAGGAGGAATTTCCTCGTCAGGAACGCGATGAGCCACATCGACCTGCCCAAGCTTCTGGAAGGGAGGGTGCGGTGCCAGTTCATGGCCCTCTTCGCCGAGGACGGGGACCTGCCCCGAATCAGGGACTATACCCATGGTCTCATAGACGAGTTCGAGGCTATCTGCGCGCGATCCGATGGGGCTATCTTCACCCTCGGGAAGGCGGCCGATCTCGACAAGGCCCAGCCTGGGAAAAGCGTCGCTGGACTCCTTTCGATAGAGGGAGCTGAAGCCCTGGGGGAGAGCCTCGATGCTGTCGATGAATTCTACGCCCGAGGCGTGAGGGCCATCGGCATCACCTGGAACAGGAGGAACGCGTTCGGAAGAGGGGTCAGGGCAGAAGGCAAGGACGGACTGACGCCTCTCGGCTTCGAACTCGTGGAAAAGATGGAATCCATGGGCATGATCGTGGACTCTTCCCACCTTTCGGACAAGGCATTCGAGGACCTCTCCAAGGCGGCGGGAAGGCCTTTCATAGCCTCCCATTCCAATGCCAGGAGCCTGAACGATCATCCCAGGAATCTCACGGACGCGCAGATCCGGCGCATCGCCGACGGCGGAGGGGCCGTCGGGGCTGTCTTCGTCCCCTCATTCGTCGCCCTGAAGCCCGTCAAGCCCTACCTCGAGCATTTCATGGACCATGTGGACCATATAGTCCGCGTGGGGGGAGTGGATTGCGCCGCCATAGGTTCCGATTTCGACGGCTACAGGGGCATCGAAGGACATGTCCTCGCCGACGCCTCGGAATTCGGCATCCTCGCGGAAGCCTTGGGCCGCCGGGGCTATTCCCCCTCGGAGGCCGGGAAGATCCTTTCGGGAAACTGGGAAAGGGTGATCCGTGAGATCCTCTGAGAGGAAGTTCGCCCTCATCGGTTTCATGGGATCGGGCAAGAGCTGCATAGGCAAGATCCTGGCATCGAGATTGGGACTCCCCTTCGCCGACCTGGACCACGAAATCGAGCGCGCCAGGGGATCGAGCGTCTCCGGCATATTCCAGCGCGAAGGGGAGGCGGGCTTCAGGCGCCTGGAAGAGAAGGCACTCTCCGACCTCTCGGGGCGGCGGGGCGGCCTCGTCCTCTCCTGCGGAGGAGGCATCGTGATGTCGCCGGCCAACAGGGCTCTCCTTTCGCGCGCCTTCACGACCGTATGGGTGGATGTCCCTCTACCCGAGTTGCTCAGGCGGCTGGAGGGAGAAAGGAAGAAGAGGCCTCTTCTCGACTCGGACGA
>CAZRYP010000453.1:0-1658 GCA_964604295.1 uncultured Treponemataceae bacterium | reverse complement strand
CAGCCTCGACCCGCCCGAAGCCCCCTGGGGCGCGGCCATGAATGCAGGTTCCTGGGCCGTCGCCCCCCCGCTTTCGGCGTGGATGCGGGAAGCTTTTGACTCCAATGCCTTCATCGCCACCGAGGCATTGAGCGAAGCATTTTCGGGCTTTGTATTTCCGCGCTTCGGGATGGCGGGTTCATCCACCGCCGTTCCGGGCGCCGCGTCCGCTGCCGTCGCGTCCGGGGCAGCCCCGCTTGGGACGGGATCTTCCGGCCTCCTCCGCGCCCTCGTCCTCGAGGGCGCGGCGCGGCGCTACGGGGAAGTCACCCCCGCGGTGATGGAGCGGATCGACTACGAGCTCGAACTCATCGAATCCAAGGGCTTTTGCGACTATTTTCTGGTGGTGAAGGATATCGTGAAGCGGGCTTCGCGCATCTGCGGCCGGGGCAGCGCGGCGGCGAGCATCGTCGCCTACTGCCTTTTCATCACCGAAGTGGATCCCCTCAGGCACAAGCTCTACTTCGAGCGCTTCCTGAACCCCGGACGAAAGGATCCGCCCGACATCGACGTGGATTTCGCCTGGGACGAGCGCGACGCCCTCCTGGCCGAGGTGGTGGAAGCCTACGGCCCCGAGCACACGGCCAGGGTCGCCAACCACAACTGCTTCCGCCCCCGCTCCGCCCTGCGCGAGACGGCCAGGGCCTTCGGCATGCCCGACGCGGAGATCTCTTCCTTCGAAAAGTCGCTGAGGGTCGACGAGGCCGGAACCCTCGCCACGGCCGATCCGGAATGGAAGAAAATCATCCGTCTATCATCATCCATCATTGGCCTTCCCCGCCACCTCGGCACTCATTCGGGCGGCATCATCATCGTTCCCGATCTCCTGGCCGACCATGTTCCCGTCGAGGCGACGGGTTCCGGCATCAGGGTGATAGCCTGGGACAAGGAGGGCGCCGAAACCGCGGGCCTCGTCAAGATCGACCTTCTGGGCAACCGCTCCCTCGCCGTCGTCAGGGATGCCCTCGCCGCCATAGGCAAAAAGGGCTTGCCCTTCGACCCGGACAACTGGCATCCGATCGACGACGCCGACACGATCGCCCTTCTCGCGCGCGGCGATACGATGGGTGTCTTCTACGTGGAGAGCCCCGCCATGCGGCTTCTCCAGATCAAGACGGGGCGGGGAGATTTCGAGCACCTCGTCATCCATTCCTCCATCATCCGCCCCGCCGCGAACAAGTATATAGACGAGTATGTCGACAGGCTGAGAGGCAAGCCCTGGCAGGCCTTCCACCCTCTTCTCGCCGGGCTTTTCGACGAGAGCTACGGCATCCTCTGCTACCAGGAGGATGTATCGAAGGCGGCCATAGCCCTGGCCGGCTTTTCCTCGACCGACGCCGATGCCCTCAGGAAGATACTGGCCAAGAAGGACGCCGATGCCCGGCTCCAGGAGCACTGGCCCGCCTTCCTGGAAGGGGCGCGCGCGCGGGGCGTGGACGAGACCGCGATACGGGCGGTCTGGGACATGATGCGTTCTTTCTCGGGCTACTCTTTCGTGAAAGCCCATTCGGCCAGCTATGCCATGCTCTCCTTCCAGTCGGCGTACTTGCGCGCCCACTATCCGGCCCAGTTCATGGCGGCCGTCCTCTCCAACCACGGCGGCTTCTACTCGACACTGG
>CAZRYP010000452.1:0-1658 GCA_964604295.1 uncultured Treponemataceae bacterium | reverse complement strand
CCGAAGCTGATTATAAACATATAGACGCTACCTGTGGATAACTTGTGGATACCTTGTCGCTTATTTCAAATTCCGAGGGAAAAATGGCAGAGTTCGACGGCTCCGCGATATGGAGCGAGGCGCTTGAATCGGCGCGCAAAGATATACCGGAACAGGAATACCTCATGTGGTTCCGGCTCTCATACCAATCCCTCTCCGGCGGGACCCTCGCGGTCAAGGCCCCGAACTCCTTTCTCCGCGATCAGTTCAACAGGAAATACCACGCCTTCATGCAGAACATCGTCAGGGAACTCACTGCCCTCGAGATCAAGCTCGAGGTGACCGCGGCCCGCGCCGCCGAGCTTGCGTCGAGGGCTCCCGAACCCGCGCCGTTCCGCGAGGAGGGGACTCCGGCCCCCGTCCAGATCCAGGACGGGCTTCCGCAGCCTGAACCCCATGTCCAGAAGACATCGATCTACGTCGACGTACCGGGTTCCAGGCAGAAGGCCGCCCCGCCCCGCCCCGAAAGCGGACCCAGGATACATCCTTCCCTGAGGCCCGGCTACAAGTTCGAGAACTTCATCGTCGGCGACAACAACCGCTTCACCTACAACGCCTCCGAGGCCGTGGCCAAGAGTCCGGCGAGGGTCTACAACCCGCTCCTCATCTACGGAGGGGTCGGCCTCGGCAAGACCCACCTCATGCACGCCATCGGCAATTACGTCTTCCAGACCGCGCCGGAGAAAAAGGTCATCTGCATCACGGCCGAGGAATTCACCAACGAATTCATCCAGATGATACACGACCGCTCCACCCACGAGTTCAAGAACAAGTACCGCAACGCCGATGTCCTCCTCATAGACGACATCCACTTCTTCCAGAACAAGCCCGGCGTCCAGGAAGAGCTCTTCCATACCTTCAACGCCCTCTACGACTCGGAGCGTCAGATGGTCTTCACCCTGGACCGCCACGTCAAGGAACTCAAGGACTTCTCGGACAGGCTCAAGAGCCGCTTCGACAAGGGCCTCGTGGTCGACGTCCAGCCCCCCATGTACGAGACGAGGGTGGCCATCCTCAAGCAGAAGCTCGTGCAGTCGGGGAAGAACGTGAACGTGGTCGAGGAAGTCATAGATCTCATCGCCAACAACGTGTCCTCGAACGTCAGGGACCTGGAGGGCTGCCTGACCAAGCTTACGGCCTACGCGGACCTCGTCCACAAGGACCTGACCGTCGACATCGCGAAGAATCTCCTGAAGGAGATGTTCAACAGCAAGAGGCATTCGGCCATAACCGTCGACTCCATCATCAGGATGGTGGCCGATTTCTTCAAGCTTTCGCTTTCCGACCTCAAGGGAAAGAAGAGGAGCAAGAACATAGCCCTCGCCCGGCAGGTGTCCATGTTCGTGATAAGGGAAGTGACGGAGTACTCGACGACGGAAATAGGCGTGGAGTTCGGCGGACGGGACCATACCACCGTCATGCATTCCTGCCAGAAGATAGAGCAGATGGTGAAATTCGATCCTTCCTTCGACGCCTCGATCCAGAAGCTGCTGAGGGAAGCGCGGGAAAGCGAGTCCAAGTAAAAGCCCTTCACAACCGGTGCACAAGTGCCCGGGCTCTGTGGACAAGTCGACCCCCTGTGGAAAAGTCGGGATTGGGGAGCGTTTTACCCACAGGTT
>CAZRYP010000451.1:0-1659 GCA_964604295.1 uncultured Treponemataceae bacterium | reverse complement strand
CCGCCATGTTCTTCGGGAGGGTCAGGGCTTTCGTGCCGCGAATCCTTTCGCTCAAGATGCCTTGCTTCCAGGCCGTCTTCGGAGAGAAGGCGCCCGGACATGTCGTCGTGACTCCCTATCTCCGCTTCGACAAGGACAAAGACGGACGAGACGTGCCCGAGGATATGCGTCTCATGGTCGAGCCCCGGCGAAAGCCGGACGACTTTGTCGGCGTTCAGATGCAGGCGGCGGTCAACAAGGGACCCAGCGCCGAGGTTCCCTATCTCTACGCGGTGATCCTCACCAAGGGCAAAGGCGAGAGCTACGGGAAATTCAAGGCGGTTTCGGCCCGCGGCTACGAGGTGGAGGCCGGCGGCGACGAAGCCTACGGGAGCATCGTCGTAAGGCAGGAGACTTCGGGAACGGGCTATGCGACGAAGCCGGCCGATTGCGCGAGGCTCTTCAGGCTGGTCTGCGAAATCCTGGAAAGGAAGCTCTAGGCAAGGCCGTTTTCGCCGCTCGCCGTCATGAGCAGCCACCAGGCCTGGGGCTTGAAGCCATCGGCCTTGTCCTTCCTGATTTGCAGGAACCAGGCCTTGCCGTGGCGTACCTTGCCGCCCGAAACCCCCTCCGCGTCGAAAAACCTGTACTCGCCCGGCTCGAGCCTCAGGGCGGGGGCTTCGGGCGGAATGAGCTCGATGGCCTTGTCTTCCGCGATGGTATTCCTGAGTTCCGCATAGACTGGTTCGGTCCAGGCCTCATCCCTGAAAACGGAAAAAAGCCTCTCGGTCGCGACGGGAGCGCCGAGACTGTCGGAGAGCCGCGGCGTCGCTTCCAGGCTTCCGGCAAAAAGATGGGTCTGGCGATACGACGTGACAGCCGAAAGATCCATGCCTTCGCGGCCGAAAAAAAATCCCGTGTCATACTCCCTGTGGCTTACGGTGAAGAGATCTCCCCGGAAAGGATTCGCCTCCCCAGGATGATCGAGGGCCCAGCGGTAGGCGCGTGTGACGAGGGCGACGTAGCAGAGGCTCTTCATCCTTCCCTCGATCTTGACGCTGTCTACTCCTGCGTCGGCCAACTCCTTCAGGCGGTCGATCATGCAGAGATCCCGCGAGGACATGAAGAGACTGTATCCTCCATGGGTCGTTTCCCCAGTCTCGACCGGCAGCAGCTGTCCGGGACGTTTCTCTTCCTCCAGATACAGCTTGTAGTGCCAACGGCAGGAATGGGTGCAGTCCCCCTTGTTGGCGGCTCTGCCCGACAGCCAGGATGATATGAAGCATCGGCCGGAATATGCCATGCACATGGCTCCGTGGACGAAGGCTTCCACTTCCATGCCAGGCACCTTGTCCTTGATGGCCTTGATCTCGTCGAGGGCAAGCTCCCTCGCGGGAACGATGCGGCTGAATCCCATTTCGCGATAAAGTTTCGCGGCTCTCCAGTTGGTGCAGTTCGCCTGGGTGCTCAAGTGGAATTCCATGTCGGGAAATTTCCGCCTCAGGATGTCGTAGGCGCCCAGGTCGCTCACGAGGAAGCCGTCGAAGGGGTATTCCGCGATTCTCGGCAGGGCGCGCTCCAGGGCGGCAAGGTCGTCGGCATGGAAGAAAATATTCACCGCGCAGTAAAGCTTTTTCTTCGCCGGGACGGCGGCCGCGACATTTTCGGCCGCGCCAATCC
>CAZRYP010000450.1:0-1659 GCA_964604295.1 uncultured Treponemataceae bacterium | reverse complement strand
AGAAGGTCGATGATGAATAATGGCGGCAAGGGACAGGGACAGTCCGGGGACGGGGGGAAAAGATCTTCCTCACGATCGGCGTCACCCAGGCACGGCAGTCATCCCCGGGGACCGCAGGCGCAGCCGGCACGGCCGCAGCGCGACGCCTCGACCCTGGGCATACGCAAGGAAGAACCCAGGAAGCCGCTCCCGATCAAGGATTGCGCGATCTGCGGGAAGCCCATCTTCGATCTGGCGGGAGCCGTGGCCGAGAAGGAATCGGGCGAGCCGGTCCATTTCGAGTGCGCCCTCGAAAGGGTTGCCGCCGCGGAGACCCTCGAAGCCGGCGAGAAGGTCGTATATCTCGGCGCGGGCTGCTTCGGCGTCGTCAGCTTCAAGAGCGGCAATGAAGGCGCCTTTGTCGTGAAGCGGCGCCTCCGCTGGGAGAAGGAAGGGGAAAAACAGCCCTGGCGAAGGGAAATTTCCTCATATATCACAAAAATCTGACATCGAACCCGACATCCGGGAGCCCTTCGCGCAAGGGCTCCTTTTTTTCTGCGCCGCGCTTCCCCGCCACGCACGCTTGTCTTTATTCCCGGAGCGTTGATATCATGAAATGAAAATATTTTTCTTTACATCCGGGAGCGTTCGTGTATATTGAAATATATTTTCGAAAAAGGACAGTACGATGGATGTGAGCCGAGGCGATGATCCGCTCGAACACGCGACGACGGAATCCCGGAACGACCGTTCCATGAACATCGACGCGATGCCGATCGGGCAAATATTGTCCCTCATCAACGAGGAGGACAAGACCGTTCCCAATGCGGTTGAAAAAGCCCTTCCGGCGATTTCCGCCCTCGTGGAGGACATCGTCGCCGCCTTCAGGAGCTCGGGCCGCCTCGTTTATGTCGGCGCCGGCACTTCAGGAAGGCTCGGGGTGCTGGATGCTTCGGAATGCCCACCCACCTTCGGCGTGCCCTCCTCGATGGTCGTGGGACTGATAGCGGGGGGGGATGTCGCCCTGAGACGGTCCGTGGAAGGAGCCGAGGATGATGCGGCCGCGGGGGAAGAGGCCCTGAGGGAAATCGGCTTCTCGAGGAACGACGTCCTCGTGGGGATCACCGCATCGGGCTCGGCGCCCTACGTCCTGGGAGCCATCTCGTGGGCCAAGGGCATGGGGGCCAGGGTGGGAGCGATAAGCTGCAACAGGGATTCCAGGACATTCGAGAAGGCCGACCACAGGATTCTTCTGGATGTAGGCCCCGAAGTCATCACGGGCTCCACGAGGATGAAGGCGGGCACCGCGCAGAAACTGGTCCTCAACATGCTGACGACGGCGAGCATGATATGCCTCGGGAAAGTCTACCGGAACCTCATGGTCGATCTCGCGCCGGTCAACAGGAAGCTGGTGGAGAGGTCGAAGCGCCTCATAAGGCAGGCGACGGGCTGCTCCAGGGAAGAGGCCGAGGAAGCCTTCATGTCCTCGGGAAGGAAGCCCAAGATCGCTATCCTCATGCTCCTTCTCGGAACGGGAAAGGCTGAAGCCGAAGATCTCGTCGCCAGCGGCGGGGGGAGAATTTCCGACGCGGTGAGGATTCACGAGAGCAAATCCGGGCAGGGGAGGTGAGGAAATGGGCCAGGAAGCCATGACCGGCGCTTTGGACAGCATCCGCAGCA
>CAZRYP010000449.1:0-1661 GCA_964604295.1 uncultured Treponemataceae bacterium | reverse complement strand
GCACGATGCGACGCATCCCGGAAGTCCTAGACTGCTGGTTCGAATCAGGGGCCATGCCCTATGCCCAGGTCCACTACCCCTTCGAGAACAAGGAAAAGTTCGGCGAGCATTTCCCGGCCGACTTCATCAACGAAGGTCTCGACCAGACCAGGGGATGGTTCTATTCCCTCACCGTCCTGGCCGCCGCCCTTTTCGAGAGCCAGGCCTACGACGCCTGCATCTGCTCGGGCCTCGTCCTGGCAGAAGACGGCAAGAAGATGTCCAAGTCCCTGCGCAACTACACCGACCCGGTGGAGGTCGTGGACAAGTTCGGAGCCGATGCCCTCAGGCTCTTCCTCATGAACAGCGCCGTCACCCGCGGCGAGGACCTGCGCTATTCCGACGACGGGGTGCGCGACGTGCTGAAGAGCATCATAATACCGCTCTGGAACGCCTACGGCTTCTTCGTCACCTACGCCAACATCGACGGAGTCACGGCGGCCGAGGCCGGCCCCGGGGAAGCGGACAACGTCCTCGACAGATGGATACTCTCCGTGTGCGAACGGATGGTGGAGCGCGTCACCGCCGGACTGGAAGCCTACGAAATGCAGCCGGCGATAGAGCCCATCATCGATTTCATCGACAGCCTCAACAACTGGTACATCAGGAGATCGAGGCGCAGGTTCTGGAAGTCGGAGAACGACGCGGACAAAGCGCAAGCCTACGACACTCTGAACAGGGTGCTTAAGCGCCTCGTCCTGGTGGCGGCCCCCTTCATGCCCTTCATCACCGAATCCATCTACCGGAATCTCAAGTCGCCTTCCGAGCCGGAATCGATCCATCTCTGCTCTTGGCCGGAATACGATGCGCGCTTCAGGAACCCAGAGCTGGAGCGCGACATGGATTCGGTCCGCCACGCGGTATCGATGGGCAGGTCGCTCCGCGTCGCCAACGATCTCAAGACCCGCCAGCCGCTCACCTCGGTGCAGCTCGTCACCAAGGTGTTGGAGGAGCGCTCCGTCCTCTCCGCGATGGAGGACATCCTCCGCGAGGAACTGAACGTGAAATCGATCATCTTCAGGGACAACGAAGAGGAGCTGGTGGAATACTCGGCGAAGGCCAATTTTAGGGTCCTGGGCAAGGAACTAGGCAAGGACATGAAGGCAGCCGCGGCAGTCATAGAGAAGCTCGCGCCGGCCCAGATCGTCGCCCTCCTCGAGGGCAGGACGGTGGAAATCGAGATTCCGGGAAAGACGGTGAAGCTCGGCCAGGATTCGGTGGAAGTGCGCCGCAGCGAAAGGCCGGGACTCAAGGTGCTGAACGAGGGCACCCTCACCGTGGCTCTGGACACGATCGTGACGCCCGATCTCCTCCGCGAGGGTTATGTAAGGGACCTGATACGCGGCGTGCAGAATCTGCGCAAGGAATCCGGATTCGACGTCACCGACCGCATCGCGGCGAGCCTGGGCGGAGACGCCGAACTGAAGGAAGCCCTCGCCGAGTTCGGCAGCCTCGTGGCCGGGGAGACCCTGGCCGAATCCATCGAATGGACTGATGCCCCGGACGCGGCGGCAGCCTCGATCGAGGCGGGCGAAAAGATATGGAGGGCGACGATAAGGCGGATCTGATATCCGGATTCAGTCACGGCTGCCCGGAAGTTTCATCGCGGCGAGGGGGCGGCC
>CAZRYP010000448.1:0-1686 GCA_964604295.1 uncultured Treponemataceae bacterium | reverse complement strand
GCGGTGGGGATATTCCTAGCGCTCGTGGGGCCGCTGCTGGCGGCGTTTGCCCTGCTGGCGGGGGCGGGGCTCTGCGTCGCCGCGCTGAAGCGCCTGGGTCCGCTCCGCCTGGATCTTCCGCGCTAGCCCGGGATTATGCCGCCGCTCCACCCGCCTTCATGGCCGCTTCAACGCCCTTGGAGAAATCCGTAGGCACGGTCGTCATGCGCGCCGCGAGTTCCTTGTCGAGCATCAGAAGCGCGCTCGTGTCCTTGCCTATGAGCTTGAGCTGCGTGATGATGTCGTTGTCGTTCTCCTCTTCCTCGACCTGCTCGTCGACGTACCACTGCAGGAAGGACTGGCTGGCGTGGTCGTTCTCCTTCTTCGCCAGATCCATTAGGTCGTTGATGCTCTTGGTTATGAACTGCTCGTGGGCGAGCGTCTTCTCGAACATGTCCATCGGCGACTTGAAGACGGCCGGCGGCTCCTTCAGCGCGCCGAGTCTGACGGTCTGGCTCTGGCGCAGGAGGTATTCGTAGAACTTCATGGCGTGGACCATCTCCTCGTGATACTGCACCATGAACCAGTTGGCAAAGCCCTTCAAGCCGACATTGCTGCAATATGCGGACATGGACATATAAAGGTACGCGGAATACATCTCCTTGTTGATCTGGCCGTTTATCGCGTCGGATATCTTCTTGTTGATCATAGAACTCCTTTGCTTCCCTTTGACCGCACTCCGGTACTCCCGGGTTTCAATTGCTCTTCCACAATCCGTGCAGATTGCAGTATCCCCGGGCCGCGATCGAGGAAGCCTGGACATCGAATACGGCCTCGGCGGGCTCGCCGGGTTTCAAGAACTGGATGCAGCTTCTATCGTCCGCGATCAGTTCGATCCATTCAATGGAATGCTTTTCTTCCATGGGGTGCGGCACGCTACCCACCTTGACCTTCACTCCCGATGCCGTCTTTTCGATCACGGGCACGTGTTTCTCCTGGGCTGCGTCTACGGAGTTCTCTTTCAGGAGGTCCATCGGCTGGCCGCAGCAGATGAGCTTGCCTCCACTCGCGTGCATGACCATGACGATGTTCCCGCATTTGCCGCACTTGTATAACTGGCGCATTTCCATATGACCTCCTTTGAATCCTATCCCGGAATCCCTCGGATCCCCGTCAGAATATCTTCACCCGGCCGTCAGCGATCATTATCGTGTATGAAGTCCCGGTATTGTATTTGGCGATCTCATCGTATTCTATCCCATAGCGCTCGACAAGTCGTGCGTATATACTCATTAGCATTTTCTTGGAATCTGGATTGTCTCTTACCCCGCCCACCACGGACAATCTCATATGACGCATGCCCAGGTCATTGTTGATCTTGCGTACGTCCCGTTCTATCGCCGATAACGCCTTATTTCGGTCTTCCCCGTGCGGGAATCGATGGACGCGAAATAATCCTCACCGTCGATCCGTATGCGCCCATAGAAGGTCGAATCTGTCCTGTCATACTCGGCCACGGTCGAAAAAGGATAGGGCAATACGTCCGTCCGATCCTGATAGTCTTGGATCGATCGGCTATGGGACACTTTTGCGGGAAGAATCAATAAGACCGCCAGCAAAGGCAAGATCGACATCGCTCCCCTTCCGGCCGACATGCCGGATCATGATACATCATAGCCCGAGGCTGGCCGCCGAGAGGGATCGGGG
>CAZRYP010000447.1:0-1688 GCA_964604295.1 uncultured Treponemataceae bacterium | reverse complement strand
TTGAGCCTTTCTATGACGCGGAGCGCGCCGTAGGATTTCCCGAGTTCCTCGATCCGCACGGAAATCTTGCCCGAACGGGGCGCGGGCGGAAACTTGAAATGGATGTGCTTCATCCCTTCCGGAATCTCGATGGGGACAATCTTCTCCAGCATCTTGATGCGGCTCTGCATCTGGGCCGCCTTGGATTCCTTGTACCTGAACCGACGGACGAAGTCCTCTATCTTCTGGATCTCTTCCTGCTGGCGCTCCCAGGATTCGAAAATGGCGTCCAGTTCCCTGGCCCTGCGATCCTCGTAGCCCGAATAGGTTCCCGGATAGCGGGAAAGCTTGCCGTTGAAGAGTTCATAGACTTCGGTGATCGTGACATCCAGGAAATAGCGGTCGTGAGACACGAGAAGGACGCCTCCCCTGTAGTCGTGGAGGAAGTTCTCGAGCCATGTGCGGGCTTCGAGGTCGAGGTAGTTCGTGGGTTCGTCGAGGAGCATGATGTCGGGATCCTCGAGAAGCACCTTGGCGAGGGCAAGGCGCATCTGCCACCCGCCCGAGAGTTCGCCCGTCCTCTTCAGGAAGTCCTTGTCGGGGAAGCCCAGGCCGCGGGGCACTTCGGCGATGCGTTCGGCCCGCCTGAAGTAGCCGGAGGACTCGACGGCCCGGCCGATGTCGTCGAATTCCTCGAGGAGGCGCCCCGTGAGCCTTTCGTCGATGTCCTTGTCCTGGAGCCTGCGGCCCAGCTCTTCCTGGCGCTGGAGCATCTCGGCGATATGGGTGAAGGCCGTTTCTGCTTCCTCGAGCACCGAGCCCTTCCCGAGCACGACATTGGTCTGGGGAAGGTAGCTGATCCTCGCTCCCTTGGTGATGGCGATGTCGCCCGAGTCGGCCTTGAACTGACCGACGGCTATCTTCATGAGGGTGGACTTGCCCGCCCCGTTCGGTCCGGCCAGCGCCGCCCTCGATCCTTCCATGAGGGTGAGGGTCGCCGACTTGATGAGGTCCCTGGCCCCGAAGGCCACGCTGATATTGCTCAATTGTACGAAGGCCATTTTTTCCTGCTATTGTTCACTTTCTGAGGGCAAAATCCAAAGCGGCTATACCCAGCTTGGATTCGATCTCCTCGAGGGGGCTGCCGGGAGGGGCGGCCAGGGCTTTTGCCAGGACAAGACCCTTGGAATCCAGCCTGAATACATAATCGGATCGCTTGCCCGTCGAATCGGGATAGAGGGAAAATCCTCCCTGCCACTGGCGCAGCAGCATGTCGGAGAGCCTGAGTCCGAAAACGGCGGTTCCCCTCTGCTCGGGCTTGCTGTCGTCGGCCGTGGGAGGGAAGCCCGCCGGAAGGAAGGGAGTGTCGTTCCAGGCATAGAGTCCGCTCGGCCAGAGTTCGAAGGTCCCGGCCAGGGGGGAGGAGAATTCCAGCATCCCCGCGGAATCGCCCTTCCCTCCTCCTCCGGCGGCGACAGACGCGAAGAAGCCGCGCAGGGCTTCGCCTCGCCTCGCCTCCTCCGCGCGTATGGCTTCGCGTATGTCCCTTTCCACGACTATGAAGCGGATGAAGTTGTCCCCCGATCTCCATCCGGCCGATTCCTCGGGCTCACCCTCGGCGACGACGCCCCAGGAGGCCACGAGGCTGGTCGGACTGTCCAGCTTGATCCTCAGGTCCGTGGATTCGAAGATCAGCCAGTCCCTGTCCT
>CAZRYP010000446.1:1149-1703 GCA_964604295.1 uncultured Treponemataceae bacterium | reverse complement strand
GAAGTACGATATATTCGTCACTTTCGCCTTATAATCTCACAAGGAGGTATCATGAAACGCATTGCGTTGGTACTCTGCATTGCACTGCTTTCGCTGTCCGTCTTCGCACAGACCGGACCCGCAGAAAAAAGCGTAACACTCACCTTTATCGAAACGTCGGATATCCATGGGGCGATCTACCCCTACGATTTCGTCAACGCGAAGCCGATGGCGACATCGCTCGCCCAGGTAGCCAGCCTCATCGCCGAGGAGAGGGCCGCCAACCCCAATGTCGTCCTTCTCGACAACGGCGACTCCCTTCAAGGCCAGCCCACCGTCTACTACTACAATTTCGAGAAGACGGCCGGCCCGCATATCTGGTCCCAGGCCCTCAACTTCCTCAAATACGACGCCATCGGCGTCGGCAACCACGACATCGAGGCCGGACACACTGTCTACGACAAGCTCTATGAGGAAACCCAGGCGGCGGTGCTCTGCGCCAATGCCGTGAAGCCGGACGGAAGCCCCTACTTCACGCCCTATTCCATCGTCGAGAAGGGCGGAGTCAAGATCGC
>CAZRYP010000446.1:0-1139 GCA_964604295.1 uncultured Treponemataceae bacterium | reverse complement strand
GCCATACTCGGCCTCGTCTCCCCCAAGATCCCGGACTGGCTGCCTCCGCAGTTCTGGACCGGAATGGAATTCGAGGACATGGTCGAAAGCGCCAAGAAATGGGTTCCAATCATCCAGGAAAAGGAAAAACCCGATGTCCTCGTCGGCCTCTTCCACGCCGGAGTCGACTATACCTACGGCAACGTCAAGAAGGATACGAAATACAACGAGAACGCGTCGCAGCTCGTCGCCGAAATGGTTCCCGGCTTCGACCTCGTCTTCGTCGGCCACGACCACTCGGGCTGGGACGGCATGGGCTGGGACCCGGCGGCGAAGAAAAAGGTCGAGGTGAAGGACCCCAACGGCAAGACGGTCTACATCTACGGAGCCCTCAACGCCGCCCGCAAGATCCCCGTCGTCAACCTCATGCTCGACTGGAACGCCACGACCGGAAAGTGGGACAAGCGCGTGCGCGGCGGCCTCGTCGACATGACGCAGTACAAGGCCGAGCCAGCCTTCAACGCCCAGTTCCAGGCAGGCTTCGACGACATCAAGAAGTGGGTCGACCGCCCCATCGGCAAGATGGCCGGCGTCATCTCCACACGCGAGTCCATGTTCGAGGATTCGGCCTTCGTCGATCTCATCCACAGGATTCAGCTCGACCTTTCGAAGGATCCCGCCATCGGGCTCGTTCCCGCCGACATTTCCTTCGTGGCACCGCTTTCCGGCGACGCCAAGATCCCGACCAGCGCCGACGGCACCCTCTACGTCCGCGACATGTTCAACCTCTACGTCTATGAAAACTTCCTCTACACGATGACCATGACGGGCAAGCAGGTCCAGGACTTCCTCGAGTATTCCTACAAGTTCTGGTTCGACACCATGCCGAACGCGGGCAATCATCTCATAAACTTCCAGAAGGACAAGGAAGGCAAGCTCGTCCTCGACACCAGGTCGAACATGCCTCTCACGGCCACCCGCTCCTACAATTACGATTCCGCCGCGGGCATCAACTACTTCGTCGACGTGAGCCAGCCGGCTGGCAAGAGGGTGACCATCACCTCCATGTCCGACGGCCGCATTTTCAACTTTGACGAAAAATACGTCGTCGCCATCAACTCCTACAGGGGTTCGGGCGGCGGCGGCCACCTCACGGCGGG
>CAZRYP010000445.1:0-1703 GCA_964604295.1 uncultured Treponemataceae bacterium | reverse complement strand
GAAGCTGTCCCGCTATGACTCCCCCCTTCGTCGGGAAAACGGCATACACCAGCAGCCTCGCCAGGATGGCCGCCGAGGCTATGTTGATGGCCTGCATCGGGCTTCGTTTCCTCAGGAACTTCCACGCGAGCATCATCATGGGAATCTCGACCGCGGCGCCGAGGGCAGACATGGCGCCGATGGCATTCCACTCCAGCGATTCCACGAGATAGAGCGAGAAGAAGGAGCCGATAGGCGCCATCGCCAGCCTGCCGAGAACGATGACGGCCAGCCCGGTCAGGAAGGTGGAATCGATCCATGCAAAGCTGCGGGCCGTCTTTTGTTTCGCGCGATGACCCCTGCCGGTCTCGGGAAGGGACGCGAGGCTCAAAAGGTAGGCCAGGGTGATGCAGGCCACTCCCACGGCCATCACCGCGGGCGGGCGGGCGTCGAAGCCCGGTATGGCCTGCACGGCGACAGTGACGATGACGAAGCCTATGGAACCCACGCTCCTCAAGACGCCGTAGCTGGGGGTTTTCCTCCCCTGGACGTGGTCATTCTCTATGGCCTTGAGCACCGAGGTATCCAGGACGGGAACGGGAGTCTTCAGGCCGAGGGAAAGCAGGCCAAGGCTCAGGACTGTGGCCAGGGGAGACCTGAAGATGACGAGAAGGGATATCCCGGCTATTACGGCCACGCCCGATGCGACGAGAAAGGGGTTGAAGCGGCCCGAGGCGTCGGCCTTCCTCGCGAGCACGATAGGGCCGGCGATACCTATCAGCTCGAACAGACCCAGGAGCATTCCGACCGAGGCGTTGGAATAGCCTATCCTCCTCAGGATCACCTGCAGATAGGGCGAGGCTATGCCGTAGATGGCGAAAAACATGAAATAGGTAAGGCCGAACCTGATGCCTGTCTGTCCGGTCTTCGCGGAGGCTGTCATGACATGTCAAGAATAGAAGTTTCGGCCTCGAGCGTCAATGACGACGAGGGCCGGCAGGCGCCTCAGCCTTACGAGGCGCACCGCCTCCATGCCCAGATCGGCGTGGTCTATGACGCGGCTTTCGAGGACGTGTTCTCTCGCGGTGAGGGCGGCGGCTCCCCCGATGCAGGCGAGATAGACGCCGCCTGCCGCCGCCAGGGCTTCCACGGCGGCTTTTCCCCTGCCTCCCTTGGCTATCGTGACGAGGGAAGCGCCTTGCTTCAGGAAGGGTTCGAGGTAGCTGTCCATGCGCGAGGCTGTCGTCGGGCCGAACGCTCCCGTGGCGGCTCCGGGGGCCGGATCCGTCGGTCCCGCATAGAAGACGGGATGGTCGGAGAAGTAGGAGGGAATGGGTTTCCCGTCCTTGAGCATGGCTTCGATCCTCGCATGGGCCTTGTCCCTGGCCACCGTCACGGTTCCCGAGAGCGTGACTCCCCTTCCCGCGGGCAATCCTCGCAGGGTTTCGAGCCATTCCGCGGCAGGGGCGTCGAGATCGATCTCGACGGCGTCGGGCAGGATGGCGCAGGCAGGGGGAAGAAGGCGGCCGAGATCCTCCTCCATCTTTTCGATGTCCCAGCCGCTCTCGTCCACGATGGCCCTGGCCTTCCTGTGCGCCGAACACGACACGCCGACGGCAAGGGGAAGGTTCGCCGCGTGCCGGGAAAGCCTGATGAACCGCGTTTCCAGGGCAAAGCGGCTGCCGCCCCACTGGGCGCCTATACCGGTATCGGCCGCGAGTCTG
>CAZRYP010000444.1:0-1704 GCA_964604295.1 uncultured Treponemataceae bacterium | reverse complement strand
CGGTGGAATACGACGATCTCGTGGGATACGGGGTCTTCGGGCTTTTCGACGCCATCGACAAGTTCGATCCCGAGAAGCACGTCAAGTTCAAGACCTACGCGGTCACGAGAATCCGGGGGGCGATGTACGACCACCTCAGGGAGATGGACTGGGTTCCCCGCTCGGTGCGGCAGAAGGCCAAGGAGATAGAGCTGGCCGTGATGGTCCTCGAGGCGAAGCTGGGCCGTCCCGCCTCAGATTCCGAAATCGCCTCATCCATGAACCTCCGGGAGGAGGAATTCTCCCATCTCATGAGCAAGATATCGAGCACGGCCATTCTGTCGCTCAACGACATCTGGAATTCCGGCACGGACAGCGAGAAGATGTGCATAGGGGAGAGCATCGAATCGCCGCGCAGCCTCAATCCCGATTCCTCCGTCGAGAAGGAAGAGATCAGGCGCGTGATCAAGCAGGCGATCAACGAGCTGCCGGAAAAGGAAAAGAAGGTCCTCGTCCTCTACTATTACGAAAACCTCACACTGAGGGAGATAGGGCAGATCCTCGACGTCACGGAATCCAGAATCAGCCAACTTCACACGAAAGCGATAATCAGGCTGAGAGCCAAGCTCACGAGCTGCAGGAAGGGGATTTTCTAGACTCGGCCCCCCTGCGGATGTTCCGGCTTTTCCCCGGCGGCGATTCCGTACTCCTCGATCTTCTGGTACAGGGTTTTCCCTGCCGATACTGAGTACTTCGGCCGTCTTGGTCTTGTTGCCTCCCAGCATCGCCAGTGTTTCGGAAATGATGATCTTCTCCGCTTCCTCCAGGGTGCAGAGGACGGGAAGGTGGATTTCCTTCTTTTCCTGGGTGGACCGGGGTCCGGGCGGAAGGTCGTCGACGGTGATGAAGTGCGACGAGGACATGACCACGGCGCTCTCTATGCAATTGCGCAGTTCGCGCACGTTCCCTGGCCAGTCGTAGGCATAGAGCGCCTGTCTCGCCCTGGGTTCGAAGCCCTCGATTTCCTTGCCGTTCTCCTGGGAAAATTCATGCAGGAATGACGCCGCCAGCAAGGGGATGTCCTCCCGCCTCTCCCGGAGGGGAGGGACGTGGATATTCACCACATTGAGCCTGTAGTAGAGATCTTCCCTGAAACGGCCCTCCGCGATCTCCGTCTTGAGGTTCCTGTTGGTGGCCGCTATGAAGCGCACATCGACCTCCAGGGTCGATTCACCTCCCACTCTCTCGAATTTCTTTTCCTGCAGGACGCGCAGGATCTTGATCTGGACGTTCTGGTTGATTTCCCCGATCTCGTCGAGAAAGAGGCTGCCCGTGTCGGCCAGCTCGAAGCGGCCCCGCTTTCTTGCCTGCGCTCCCGTGAAGGCTCCCTTCTCGTGCCCGAAAAGCTCGCTCTCGAGGAGGCTTTCAGCCAGGGCGGCGCAATGCACCTTGACCAGAGGCTTGTCCCTGCGGGGCGACAGGTTGTGGATCGCGTCGGCGATGAGTTCCTTGCCGACGCCCGATTCCCCCGTGATGAGGACGCTGGCCCTCGTCGGCGCCACCTTGCGCACGAGGTCGAAAATCCTCCGCATCGCCTGACTTTTGCCGATGATGGAGCTGATCCTCTGCTGGGCCAGCACTTCCTCGCGCAGTTCCTGGTTCTTGATCGAGAGCTCGCGGATTTCCAGGGCGTTCTTCGTGAGTTTCAGGAGGTGCTCGAGGTCG
>CAZRYP010000443.1:0-1713 GCA_964604295.1 uncultured Treponemataceae bacterium | reverse complement strand
CTCGACCCAGAAGAATGAAGGTTTCAGCTCCTGGACGAGGATATCAAGCTCCATCCACAACTCCTGATTCTTGACCGGCTTCTTGTCGGTCGTCTTCCAGCCCTTGGCCTTCCATCCGCGCAGCCATGTCTGGACGCCGTTCTTCACATATTGGGAGTCCGTGTAGATTTTTATGGGGGACGAGAGCCAGGAGGGAGAAGTCCTGCCTTCCCGTTCCGCGAGGAGACCGGTCACCTGGAGCCTGCGGTTAGAAATGAAGCCGAGCGCTTCTATGACGGCCCTGAGTTCCATCTTGTTGTTCGTCGTATCGGGCTCCCAGCCGCTGTCTTCGCGTAGCCTTTCGGCATAGCGCATGACATAGGCCCAGCCTCCTGGACCGGGGTTGCCCGAGCAGCCGCCGTCCGTGTGAATGATAATTTCCTGCATCGCCGCTACTATGGCAGAAAAGGGCTTCGCGGGCAATCGGCGGCTCTCCATCGGCGGCTCTCCATCGGCGGCTCTCCGTATTGTCTTGGTCGCCATCTGGGGAGTACACTGTACAATTATGTTGAAAGAATATAAATCCATCATACCGTATCTAAAAAAATACAAGCTGAACTATATCGTGGGTATTTTCTGTCTCATGGCCGTGGATGCGGCCCAGGTTTTCATTCCCCGCCTTGTGAAACAGGCTGTGAACATCATCGCGAGCGGAAGCTTCTCGATGAGGGCCATCATCGCTCCGGCCCTCGGGATGGTGGCCATAGCAGCCGTCATCTCCGTGGGAAGATACCTGTGGCGCTACTTCATCATCGGAGCCTCGAGGAAGATAGAAACGGAGATGAGGGACAGGCTTTTCGCCCACCTGATGGACCTGTCCGCGGGATTCTACCAGGCCAACAAGACCGGGGATCTCATGGCGAGGGCGACGAACGACATGAACGCGGCCAGACAGTCCCTGGGAATGGGGTTCGTATCCTTCGTGGACGGTGTCTTCATGTCTTCGATGATCCTCATAGCCATGATAAGCTCCAATACTTCCGTAGCCCTCTACACGATCATTCCCCTGCCTTTCATCACCGTCCTCATACTCTTCTTCGGCAAGCTCGTGGGCGGGCAGTTCAAGAAGGTGCAGGAGGTATTCTCCAAGATGTCCGACATAGCCCAGGAGACCTTCGCCGGCATGAGGGTGGTGAAAGCCTTCGTCAAGGAAGGGCACTTTTCGCGGAAATTCTCGGACACCAACGATGTCTACAAAGACGCCGTCATGGATCTCGTGAAAACCTTCGGATTCTTCTTCCCCCTCATTTCCTTCCTGGCGGGGGTGAGCACCGTAATTCTCCTCCTTGCCGGGGGCAATTCCGTGCTCGGGAACACGATGAGTCCGGGCGATATCATCGCGATGATCTCCTACCTCGAGATGCTGATATGGCCCCTGATGGGAGCGGGTTTCACGGTCAACCTGATACAGAGGGGAGCCGCGAGCCTGAAGCGCATCAACTCCGTCCTGGAGACGAAGAGCGAAATCCGGGTGGCCGATAACGCGCTGTCCGAGGCTCCGGCCGGAACCCTTTCCGTGAAAGGCCTCGAGTACAGCTTCCCCGGGGCGAACAAGCCCGCCCTCAAGGATCTCTCCTTCGAGGTCCCCGAAGGGAAGACCCTCGGAATACTCGGCAGGGTGGGGAGCGGCAAATCCACCCTCCTCAAGGTCCTTCCCCGTCTTCTCGATCCTGG
>CAZRYP010000442.1:0-1717 GCA_964604295.1 uncultured Treponemataceae bacterium | reverse complement strand
GCAGCCGAAAGTCGTGTATTACTCGGACCTTGCCATTCCGAGCCCATACAATACATAGCTGCACCGCGGCCTTCCTCCCGCTCCCATCTCCAATCCGGGCGAAACAGCCCTCAAGGCAGTATTCAACAGCCCTGAAAGTGATTATCTTTATTTCAGGCTCATCGACGAGGCCAAGGGCCTGCACAGATTTTCCAGAACTTTCGAAGAGCATACCGGTGAAGCCATTCCGGTTAAAGGATTCTGAGAAGCGATGGGCAGAATACCAGAGACGGTGATCCAGGAAGTCCTCGACAAGACGAGCAACATCTCGGTATTCCAGGAAAAAGTCAGGCTGGCGAAAAAAGGCAACAAGTGGTGGGGCCTTTGCCCCTTCCATTCCGAAAAGACCCCTTCCTTCTCGGTCGACGCGGAACGCGGACTTTTCTACTGCTTCGGCTGCCAGAAGGGCGGTTCACTGATTGACTTTCTCATGGAGACCGATAAACTCAGCTTCCTGGAGGCAGTGGAGGAGCTCGCTGAACGAGCCCATGTCGCCCTCCCCGCCGATTCCGCAGTCTCTGACAAGGAAGAATCGGAAAAAGCCCAGCTCTATGCCCTTTACGAAAAACTGGCCACGGCTTTCCATTGGCTCCTCACGGAACACGAAACGGGATCGGCCGCGCTCGGCATACTCCGCGCGAGGGGAATCCCGGACGAGCTCATCGACAGCTTCAGGCTGGGCTATGCGCCGGCCGATCCCTCCTGGCTGCATCGATTTCTTCTGAACAAGGGGTTTTCGCCCGAATTCCTCGCGAGGACAGGTTTGTTTTCCTCCAGGAACAAGAGATACCCACTTTTCTGTGACCGCATCATGTTTCCGATCGCCGATCAGAGGGGGAGGGTGATAGCCTTCGGCGGAAGGCTGATTCGCGGCGATGGGCCCAAATATATCAACAGCCCTGATACGGCCGTATTCCACAAGCAGGAAAACCTCTTCGCCCTGGACAAGGCGATCCAGACAGTCAAGGACATGAACTCGGCCCTGATCTGCGAAGGATATATGGACGCCCTTTCGTTCCACGCCGCCGGAATCAGGAATGCCGTCGCTCCCCTCGGAACCGCCTTCACGACGAAGCAGGCTCAGTTGCTCAGGCGGAGGTCCGAACGCGTTTCCCTCTGTTTCGATTCGGATGACGCGGGAAAGAAGGCGGCGGAGAGAGCTTGCTCCATCGCGGCCGAAGCCGGGCTCGATGCCTGCGTAGTATTGATGTCAGAAGGAAAAGACGCTTCGGAAATTCTGGAGAAATTCGGAGCCGAGAGATTGAAAAAAGTTCCCGAATGCAGTATAAATAGCGGGGATTTCTTGATCAGAAGGGCCGAGGAGCTCTTCGATCTTGGAACCGTGGATGGAAAATCCAAGGCTTCGTTGTTTTTCTATCCCTATCTGGATGCCCTCGATTCCGAGGTAAAGCGCAACGGATTTCTGGATATCGTAGGACGCAGGATGGGCATCAACCCTCGCGGCCTCCTGACGGATTACCAGAAAGCCAAGGCCATGGACGGAAGACAGGCGGAAAGGCAGGAAAAGGGATCGACGGTTTATCTGAGGACCGGAAATGCGGGAGCGCGAACGGCCGACCTTTTCTTCATGACCGCCGTGGTTTTATTTCCGGAAGCCTTTTCCCAGGTAAAAGCCTCCATTTGTTCCGATGATCTGGACGACACGCGCGCCCGGGAC
>CAZRYP010000441.1:0-1733 GCA_964604295.1 uncultured Treponemataceae bacterium | reverse complement strand
CCCATCGATTTCCGCCCACAACAAGATCACACAAGATATTCCCACCGACCTCCTCGAAGCCATTCTGGAAGAGAAGCCTTACCCGGTCAAAGCCCTCCTGGTTTTCGGAAGCAATCCCCTTCTCGCCTGGCCGGATTCCGCGATCGTCAGGAAGGCCCTGCAAAAACTGGAACTCCTGGTCTGCGTGGACCTGTACAGAAACGATACGGGAACACTTGCCGACTACAATCTTCCCGCGGCCATGTTCCTTGAGAAGATCGATTTCCAGTCTCCCGAAGTCGCTCTCCCGAGGATTCTACAATACCAGCCCAAAGCATTGCCCCGCCGATTCGACTCGAGATCGGACTTCGAGATAATCAGCGCCCTGGCGGAAAGGATGGGCTATGGCGACCAATTCCGCGACACCGAGGATGAGGTGCTCCAGAAGGCCTTCGCTCCATGGGGTATCGAGATAGAATACCTGAAGGACAATGCCAGCGGCATGGAGTATGAGCCCAGACCCGTGGGATACTACCATGGCCACCCTTATCCAACAAAATCGGGGAAGATAGAAATCGAATCCCTCCTGCTCAAGACAAACGGCCTGGATGGGGTCCCCCACTATATTGAAGAAAGCGAGTCTACAGTCGCCGATCCGGCTTTGGTCGCCGCATTCCCCTTGATACTCGTCAGCGGGAACCGGATCCAGGCTTCATACCTTTCCGCGACCCACAATCTTCCTTCTCTCCATGGGAAATGTCCGGAAAACTGGGTGGAGATCCACTCCGCTGTAGCTGCCGAACATGGGATAGAGAATGACGATGCGGTGGTAGTATCCTCGAAAAGGGGTTCTATCCGGTTGAAAGCGAAAATAGTCGATTCTATCGATCCAAGGATAGTGATGATCCCCTATGGATGGGGCCATGCTCCCGGCTCTTCCTGGACCATGGCGAATTCCTCCCCGGGCGCGAACGTCAATGTTCTCACTGACCACAGGAAACTGGACTCCGTTTCCGGCATGCCCGCATACAAGACGACATTATGCCGGGTTTCAAAGGCGGAGTGACAGTTCTACTTTTTCAGATGAAATATTAATTGACTTCTCCAGTCAGTAGTGTACAGTGATATACGGCGAATGCATCTGAAGGCTCTGCAGCGGCAGGCATTCTCGTGTGGCTATTAAACTACATATAGTGCGATGGGGGTTTGCGTGCCTATCGATTTCATCTGGTTCGATCTCGGCTATACCTTGCTGTATACGGAAAGGGAAAAGCTGTTCGCCGAGTTTGCCGGCACGCACGACATCCACAGGTCCCTCGAGGAAATCGGACGCGGCTTCCACGCCATAGACAAGCGGCTCATGCGGGAATTCCCCGGCCTCCTCGGACGGTCATCCGAGGAATTCATGCCGCTCTACTTCGGATTGCTCTGCGATTACCTGGACATCCACGGCAACCTGGTCGACCTCCTCGTGGACTGGACGCGCGCGTGGAGGGGCAGAGGCCTGGTCTGGCTGGCCTACCCCAACGTGAGCGAGGTCCTGGAACGGCTCGCCGCCCAAGGCCTGGGCCTGGGCGTCATCTCGAACTGGGATCCCAGCGCCAAGCCCATACTCGTATCCCATGGCCTCCTCGAGCGATTCGATGTCGTTGTCATTTCGAGCGAAGTGGGCGTTTCCAAGCCGGACGAGAGGATCTTCAGGATCGCGACGGAACTGGCGGGGGTCGATCCTTGCCGTTGTCTCTATGTGGGCG
>CAZRYP010000440.1:0-1742 GCA_964604295.1 uncultured Treponemataceae bacterium | reverse complement strand
CCTTTCCGGCATGGACGATTCCAGCATTTACGATGGCCTGCGCCTCGACGTCACCTGGCGGTCCTGGTTCGCGGGCCGCCTTCTCGTTCCCCTCCAGGATATCTCGCCATCGATGCCGTCGGCCCTCGACAGCTTTGTCGGCGGTATCAGCAAGCAGTATTTTTTCGTCAAGGACAAATTCTACGCGGTCCCCATCTCCCCGAGCGCGCAAGTCCTCTTCTACAGGAAGGATCTTTTCGAAAGCACAGTCCTCAAACGTCTCTATCAGGAGACCTATCGGCATCCCCTGGCTCCTCCGACCACCTTCGAGGAGTACAACCGCATCGCACGGTTCTTCACGAAATCCTTCAACGCGCAGTCCCCCGTCGATTACGGCACGACGATCACGCTCGGAAGCACGGGCGTGGCTGGCACGGAATTCCTCACGCGCTATTTCAGCCTGACCAGGAATCTCTTCGACGATAATGGCCGGCTGCTTCTCGATTCGGACAACGCGAGAGCGGCCCTGGACGCTCTCGTCGAGGCACGACAGTACGCGAAGCCCAGGCCCTGTCCCTGGTGGACCCACGCGGCCATGGAATTCAGCGAAGGCGATGTCGCGATGACTATCCTGTACAGCAATTTCGCGTCGGATATCCTCAACCGGAATTCCAGGGTAGTGAATCGGATAGGCTACGCCCTCGTCCCCGGAGGAAGCCCCATCATCGGAGGCGGATCTCTCGGCGTTTCGCGCTTCAGCAGGAATCCGGAACTGGCCCTGTCATTCATCCGATGGCTGTCGAGCGAGCCGATTTCATCCGCGTCGATGTTGCTGGGAAGCGTTTCCGCCTGCGGGAAGTCCTACGAGAACTACGAGATTATAGACAGTTATCCCTGGCTCGATCTCGCCAAGGACAGCTTCGCCCTCTCGGCAAATCAGAGAACGCCTTTCACCGATTTTTCGCCCTTCGACGAACGCCGCTTCCTGGGAATCCTGGGGCTCGAAGTGAAAAACGCCTATATCGGGGCCCTCTCGTCGGCCGAAGCCCTCGAGAAGGCGCGCAAGACCTACGAAAGGCAGTTCCAGCGCTGATCTAGCGGGATTTGACCCGCACGACCTTGAAACCCTTCCGGACCAAAAGATCGCGGTAATCATAGTCGAGATGGATGCAATATACCTTGCCGCGCGTTTTTTCCGGGATGAGCCGCTCGAGATATTCCAAGGTCGCGTGAGTCGGATGGTCGCTCGGCGTGTTGCTCGTGTCCTGGTAGGCCCGGTCCACTTTCCCGTCGGCCAAGCCTTCCAGCACTTCGGCCGGCATCGAGGTGGCGTCGCCGCTGAAGTACACGCTCTCGACGCCATCCGACAGGATGTATCCGAAACATGTCATGTTGGCCACATGATCCACCTGGAGAGGCTTTGCCGATACACCGCCCCCGAAATCCGCGGCCTCTCCCTGTTCCAGCTTCCGGAATCGGTAGCAGGCGCGATCGATCCCCAGGAGATCGAGGAGCTGAACCACGGTTTCCAGGGGATGGACCACGGTCACGGGCTTTTTCATGACGTAGTGGCTATAGGAGATGAGGGAGCCCAGGCTGCCGACATGGTCGGCGTGCAAGTGGGTGATGAGCGCCACGACTTCTTCGCTTTCCGTGTACGCCGGAAGATTCCATATCTTGCCGAAGGCCGTCTCTCCGCAATCCAGGAGAAAGAAGCGCTTGCCCGCCAGAAAATACGCGTTGGAATTCTCCATTATGGGATT
>CAZRYP010000439.1:0-1747 GCA_964604295.1 uncultured Treponemataceae bacterium | reverse complement strand
GGCAAGTCATCCTTCTGCCGCCTCCTCATGGCCGAACTCAACCCCCGCGACTTCAGGCCCCTCTACCTCGTCGGCCAGCCCGTCGGCCTCACCGACCTCCTGCGCAGCGTCGCCGAGGCCCTGGGCCTGGAATCGAGCTGCCGCCGGGGAAAGGGCGCGCAAATCCTCTCGGAAGGACTCGAGAAGCTCGCCTCCTCAGGTCCCCACCCCGTCCTCGTCCTCGACGAGGCCCAGCAGCTTCCCATCCAGGGCGTCGAGTTCTTGCGCCTATTGGCCGAGAGCCATAACAGGATGCTCTTGTCCTTGGTCCTCGTCGCCGCCGAGCCCTTCGCCCGCCTCCTCGCGCGTCCCGCCCTCGCACCCCTGGCCGGTCGCCTCGCCCTGCGCGTGCGCATCCCGCCCCTGACACCCGACCAGACCGCCGATTTCGTCCAGCATGCCTTCACCGCCGTCGGCATGCAGAATGTGCTCGCTCCCACCGCCCTCGCTTCCCTCCACGCCGCTTCCGCGGGCTCGCCCAGGCGCATCGGCGCAGCCATCGCCCTCGCCATGCAGCGCGCCCTCGATAAGCGCTCCAAAATACTCACCGATGAGATCGTCCAGGAGGTCCTCGATGGCGAGCGGCCCTGAGCCCGCGGCCGAGCAGAGCCCTCTTCACGTGCTCCAGGTCGCCGAACTGCCCCCAGAGCCCATCGATCGCCCCGCTTGGCTCATCGACGAGCTTTGGGCCGATGAAGCCGTCGGCGTCATCGGCGGCGCGCCCAAGTGCTGCAAGACCTATCTCGCCCTCGAAATGGCACTCGCCGTCGCCTCCGGACGCCCTTGCCTCGGCCGTTTCCCAGTCCCCCGACCGGGCCCCGTGCTCCTCTTCGCCGCAGAGGACTCGCCCCTTCAGGTCCGCGCCAGGCTCCTTGGTCTCGCCCTTGCCCGCGGCGTGGATTTCACCACCCTGCCCGTATTCCTCATCCTCGCTCAGCAGCTCAGGCTCGACTCGGATCAGGATATGGCGCGCCTGGCCGCCGCCATCGAGAAACACCAGCCTCGCCTGCTCATCCTCGACCCCTTCGTGCGCCTCCATCGCCTCGATGAGAACTCGGCCATGGAGGTCTCCGCCCTCCTCGCCGATCTACGCGCCCTGCAGAGGCGCTTGCATCTCGCCGTCCTCCTCGTTCACCACACCCGCAAGGCCAACGGCGAAGCCTCCGGCGGCCAGGCCTTGCGCGGCTCCTCCGATCTGCACGCTTGGGGGGACTCCAACCTCTATCTCGGACGCTCCCAGGACAAGCTCCGGCTCGTCGTCGAGCATCGCGCCGCCAGGGCCCCGCAGCCCATCACCCTCGCCCTCGCAGGCGACCATGCGCCCTACCTCGATATCCTCGCAACGGGCCCCGAGCCCCAACCACCCGGCCTTGCCGCACAAGTCCGCGCCCTTCTCGGCCGCAGTCCCGGGCCCATGACCCAGCACCAGCTCCGCTGCGCGCTCAAGGTCAGAAACCAATCCCTCACCGCCGTCCTGCAGGAACTCTTCGCCGAAAACAAGATCAGCCGCTACAACGGTGGCTGGTTGCTCCCCCGTTGAGGCCGCGGCTCTCGCTCAGACTATTCTGGGATTGAGTGTCGTGACCGCGTTCCGTTCCCGCCCTATACAGGGGATGGGAACGGAACGACCCCCCAATTCCCGTTCAGATAATTCGGGAATCGGCGCGGCAAAGAGCGCGGGAGTCGACACCAGGTTCCCTGTGCCGTT
>CAZRYP010000438.1:0-1751 GCA_964604295.1 uncultured Treponemataceae bacterium | reverse complement strand
TTTTCGCCGTCGACGAGTTGACGGGCTTCATCGCCGCATGCGCGTATGTCAGGCCTTCCCGGAGCGTACTCGATATGGAAGTGCGTTCGGTGAAGAAAAAGTGGGGGTCGGTCAATTTCGCGGCCGGCGTGAGGAGAGATGTGATAGAGAAGGGCGCCGCCATGATGGGCATCCCTCTCGAGGAACTCATCTCCGATACCATCATGGCCTTGCGGGAAGTGGCCGCCGATGTGGGACTGAAAGGGACCCTCTAGCCGCAGCCACCGTCGCCTCCGCCGCTACCGCCACAACGACAATAACGCCCCTGTGGGCCTCCCTCATGGATCGTCCGGCGGCGATGCCGTCCGGCGCGATTGACCATAGGCTGTTTTACCTATACATTTTCCGCGACAATCCCGGCTATGGAGGGTGGTTTCCCGATGCTTGAGAAAATTACGGAAAAATTCGTCGATGTCTTCCGCGGAATAGGCGGGAAGGCCTCCATATCGGAAAAAAACGTCGAGGACGCCGTCGAGCAGATCAAGATGGCCCTCCTCGAGGCTGACGTGAATCTCCGCGTCGTGAGACGCTTCGTCAATTCCACGCTCGAGGAAGCGAGAGGCGAAAAAGTACTGCGCTCGGTCAGCCCAGGCCAGCAGTTCATCAAGATCGTCCACGACAAGATGGCCGCCCTCCTCGGGGACGAAAACCAGGATTTGGCGCTCAAGGGCACGGATACCCAGTCGGTGATCCTTCTTCTGGGGCTCCAGGGTTCCGGCAAGACGACAACTGCCGCGAAACTGGCCTACCGCCTGAAGGGGAAGGGCAGGAAGGTACTCCTCGTGGCCTGCGATCTCGTGCGTCCGGCTGCCGTGGAGCAGCTTTCCGTGCTGGGAAGCCAGATCGGGGTGGCAGTCCATACCGAAGATACGAAGGATCCGGTCAGGGTGGCCACGGCGGCCCTTGCCAGGGCAAGGCGCGAATCCTTCGATACCGTCATCGTCGATACGGCCGGACGGCTGCAGGTCGATGATCTCCTCATGGCCGAACTGGCCAGGGTGAGGGACGCGGTCCATCCCGTTGAATCCCTCCTCGTCGCCGACGCCATGACAGGGCAGGCGGCCGTGGATATCGCCAGGACCTTCGACGAGAAGATCGGCATCTCGGGCGTCATCCTCAGCAAGTTCGACTCGGACACCCGAGGGGGCGCTGCCCTTTCCCTCAAGTCGGTAACGGGCAAGGCAATCAAGTTCATAGGCACCTCGGAGCGTCCCGACGGACTGGAACTCTTCCATCCGGACAGGATAGCCAGCCGCATCCTCGGCATGGGCGACATCGTGTCCCTGGTCGAGAAGGCCCAGACGGTCTACGACCAAAAGGAAGCCGAGGCCCTCGAGAAAAAGATCTCGCAGGAAAGCTTCACTCTCGAGGATTATCTCGACCAGCTTCAGAAGATGAAGAAGATGGGATCGGTCAAGTCCATGCTCGACATGATTCCCGGCCTGGCCGGCCAGGTGAACGAGGACCAGATAAATCTGGAGGAGATGAAGTACGAGGAAGCGATACTGCGTTCCATGACGAGGAAGGAAAGGCAGAACCATCTCATAATAGGCCCTATGCGAAGGACAAGGATTGCGAGGGGCTCTGGCACTTCGGTCGCCGAGGTCAATCGGCTCCTGAAAAAGTTTGAAAAATCCCGGACCATGATGAAAAAATTCACGAGCCGAAAAGGAAAAGCAGAAATGGCTAAATTTATGTCTGGTAATAATATA
>CAZRYP010000437.1:1422-1751 GCA_964604295.1 uncultured Treponemataceae bacterium | reverse complement strand
ATACTTAGGCCGCTCTTTCCGGCCCCGCCGGTCCGATCCTTGCCCGAAGCGCCCGCCGAGGCGAGGGCGGTTTCGGCGTAGGCCCAGTAGTCGAGGCCCGGATCGTGGCGGCCGAGGGGCTCGCAGAGAAGGATGTGGTCGAAGCGGGAAAACCCGAAGCCGGCTTCCATCCAGTTTCCCGGGGGGAGGGAGGGCGTGGCCGCCATGGGGCGGGATAGTTCGGGCAGATCGGAGCTGAGCCTTTCGAATTGCCGTTTCGCATCCTCGTTTTCGAGGAATGCGGCCACCGTCCCTTCGGGCACGCGGCGCACCGCTTCGAGGGCGTAGAA
>CAZRYP010000437.1:0-1412 GCA_964604295.1 uncultured Treponemataceae bacterium | reverse complement strand
TTTCTTCCTGCGCTCCCCTTCCTTGGACCATACGAAGAGTCCGGGCTTGGCGGCCGGCCCCTCCTCCAGGTCGCCGGAGAGGATGGCGAGCTGCGTTTCCCTCTTTTCCAGCACCTCGTCCTTCCTCAGTCCCTCGAGCCCCAGGGCTCCGGGGAAGTAGAAGACCGTGCGCGCGAGCGAGTCGGGGAGGTATTGCTGTGCCGTCCAATGATCCTTGTACGCGTGGGGGTATTTGTAGCCCTCGCCGTGGCCGAATCCCACGGCGTCCCTGTTGGCGTCCTTGAGGTGGTCGGGCACTTCGGCCCCTTCCTCCTCGACGGCCTTCAGGGCGTCGAAATAGCCCATCGTCGAATTGGATTTGGGGGATGTGGCCAGGTAGAGAGCCGCGAGGCTCAGGTGGTATTGTCCTTCGGGCATGCCGATGCGGTCGAAGGCCTGTGCACAGGAAGATACAACCTGAACCGCGTTGGGGTCGGCGAGGCCCACGTCCTCGGCCGCGGAAATGTACATTCTCCGGAATATGAAGGATGGATCCTCTCCCGCGTAGACCATGCGGGCGAGCCAGTAGAGGGCGGCGTCCGGGTCCGAGCCTCTCAGGCTCTTTATGAAGGCGCTGATGGCGTCGTAGTGGTAATCGCCGTCCTTGTCGTAGAGGACGACGCGCTTCTGGATGCTTTCCTCGGCCGTCTCGAGGCTCACGCGGATCGTGGCGCCCGCATCCGGAGGCCACGAGTCCACCGATGTCTCTATGGCGAGCTCGAGGGCGTTGAGGAGGCTTCTCGCGTCCCCGTCGGCCGTGTGGACGAGGTGCTCGAGAGCCCCTTCCTCGAAGTCGAGGATGTAGTCCCCGTAACCCCTTTCCCTGTCGGCCATCGTCATGCGGGCGATGTTCGCCAGGTCCCCGTCGGCGAGGGTCTTGAGGAGGAAGACCCTCGAGCGCGACACGAGAGCCCTGTTGACTTCGAAGAAGGGATTTTCCGTGGTCGCGCCGATGAGGACGACCGTGCCGTTTTCCACCCAGGGGAGGAGGGCGTCCTGCTGGCTCTTGTTCCAGCGGTGGACCTCGTCGACGAAGAGGATGGTTCTCAGCGAATAGAGCTCGTAGTGCCGCTTGGCCTTCTCTATCGCCTCCCTGAGTTCGCCGACGCCGGAGAGGACGGCGTTGAGGGCGATGAAGGCGCTTCGGGTCGTGTTGGCGATGATGCGGGCGAGTGTGGTCTTGCCCGTTCCAGGAGGACCGGAGAGGATGATCGAGGAAAGCTGGTCCTTCTGGATGGCTCGCCGGAGGAGGCGGCCGGGACCCACGATGTGCTCCTGACCCGTGAATTCGTCGAGGGTCCGCGGCCTCATCCGGGAAGCGAGGGGCTCCCGCCCCCGGGTTTGGGGCTCGTGCCCCCGGGCCTGGGGCTCCC
>CAZRYP010000436.1:0-1759 GCA_964604295.1 uncultured Treponemataceae bacterium | reverse complement strand
CTCCAGGAGGGCGAGAGGCTTGCCCTCCCCGTTCACGGCGCAGGGTGTCGAGCCCGTCGTGTCGATGGCGATGCCCCTGACCTTGCCCAGGACTCCCGGGCCCGCGTCGGCGAATATCCCCGCCATGGCCGATTCCAGGGATTCGAGGTAGTCGAGGGGATGCTGGCGGAAGCGGTTCTCCGCCGGGGAGCAGTAGAGCCCCTTGGCCCAGCGCGGATAGGCGGCCACCTTCTGGGCTATCAGCCTTCCGTCTGCCGCGTCGATGACGACGGCCCTGCAGGAGTCGGTTCCATAGTCTATGCCGAGGACAAAGCCGGGAGCTTTCTCTGTGTTCATGGTTTCCCATGATAGGACACTTGGGCCGGATCCGGAAGATGGGATGCCTCGAAAAATCGCGTCCGCCGGTGCGGCCGGCCTTGATGTTTCCGAAAGACCTTCTTATAATGCAAGTGAAAAGAAAGTATTTCGAAACTACAAAGCAAATATTTCGAAACAATACTTCGGGAGGCGGGTATGAATCTCGATCTCGGCGAGCGCGAATCCTTCATTCTGGACAAGTTGGCGGGCGAAGGCTCCCTCTCCGTGGCCGGACTCTCGCGCGAGCTCGATGTCTCGGAAGTGACCATCCGTTCCGACCTCAAGAACCTGGAGGAAAAGGGCTTCGTCAACAGGACGAGGGGCGGCGCCCGTCCGGCTTTCTACAAGGACATCATGGACCGCCAGCGCCTCAACGTCGGGGAAAAGAACAGGATCGCCCGGGCCGCCGCCGAACTCGTCCACGACGACGACAGGATCATGATCGAGGCGGGAACCACGACCGCCCTCATCGTGCGCCACCTGACAGGGCGGCGCGGCGTCCAGATCGTCACCAACTCCACCCTCGTCTTTTCCTACGCCCGCCTCAATCCCTCGCTCAACATCATCCTCACGGGAGGGGTCTTCAGGAAGGAAACCGAGTCCCTCGTCGGCCCCGTGGCCCTGAGGGCCATCATGGACTTCAACGTGAGGCTGGCCTTCGTGGGCACCGACGGCTTCAGCGTCGAGCGGGGCATGACGACCCAGCTCGTGGAAGGTTCGGAGATAGTCAAGGCGATGAGGGGAAGGGCCCAGGAGACATGGCTCGTGGCCGATTCCTCGAAATACGGAAAATCCGGCTTCGTGAACGTCCTCTCCCTGTCGGAGGTGGACGGCATCATCACGGATTCGAACCTGGATCCGGGGGCCGCCGCGTCTATGCGCGAAAGCGCCCTCGACCTGCGCGTCGTCTAGGGAGGGAACATGGCTCATGTGGTGGTGATGCCGAAGCTCGGCAATACCGTCGAATCGTGCATCATCGTGAAATGGAAGGTTTCCGCGGGGGAGCCGGTCAAGGCCGACACCGTCCTCTGCGAGATAGAGACGGACAAGGCGACCATGGACGTTCCCGCGGGCGTGGAGGGCATCCTCCTCGGCCGGCTCAGGGAGGAGGGCGAGGACGTGCCCGTCCTGGAGCCCATCGCCCTGGTCGGCGCGGCGGGGGAAAAGGTTGAACCCGGTCTCCGGGCTTCACATTCCGATCATCCGGCACCCGCGGCTCCCGCGACACCTGAGGCACACGCGACACCTGTGGCCGCGGCTCCGGCGGCTCCAGCCCCGTCCGCGGTCCGTCCTGACCAGCCGGCCCCGGCCGACGCTTCGCACCGGGGCTTCAGCCCCCGGGCCAGGGTCCTGGCGCGGGCCCAAGGTTTCCCCCTCGACGCGATTCCCGGAGGAACAGGCC
>CAZRYP010000435.1:0-1774 GCA_964604295.1 uncultured Treponemataceae bacterium | reverse complement strand
CACCTGAAAAACCTCAAGGCCGTCCTCGTGGCTCCCGAAAAAAAACCTGACCAGGCCAGGATGATGAAAATCCGGGCCGTGGACACGGGGGAGTGGGGCATGAGCGCCGTCTTCGAAGGCTACGACAGCCCCGAGACGGCCTGCGCCCTGACAGGCATGGAACTCTATCTGGCCAGGAACTCCGTAAGCCCGCTCAAATCCAATGAATGGTATATCCACGATCTCGTAGGCCTCAAGCTAGTCCTCGGCGGCGCTGCGGTCGGGAAAATCGCGGGCGTGCTGGATGGCGGGGCCGATCCCCTTCTCGAAGTGCAGGTTTACGCGGGCGGCGCCCATGTCCTCGTCCCCTTCAGAAGCGAGTTCATAGGCGCGGTGGACTGCGATGCCGGATATATGGAACTTCTGGCGGGATGGCTCCTGGAATGAAGTATACGGTCCTGACGCTCTTCCCTGAAATCCTGCGGGCCTATTTCGAGGCTTCGATCATGAAGCGCGCCGTGGCGGCCGGCCTGATCGAATACTCCCTCGTCAATATAAGGGATTACGCGACCGACAAGCACCGCAAATGCGACGATGAAGTGTTCGGCGGCGGGGCTGGCATGCTGATGAAGCCAGAACCCCTCGACAGGGCGCTGGAAGCCGCCGGGTCCCCAGCCGTCAGGACGATCTTCGTGACCCCCTCGGGAAGACTCTTCAACCAGGCCATGGCCCAGGAACTCTCCCGCGAGGAAAATCTCGTCATACTCTGCGGCCGCTACGAGGGCGTGGATCAGCGCATCGTCGAGACCAGGGTGACGGACGAGATATCGATTGGCGACTACGTCCTATCGAGCGGGGAGATCGCGGCCATGGTCCTGGTGGACGCGATTTACCGCCTGCGTCCCGGCGTCATATCGGGCGAATCCCTGGAGGAAGAGAGCTTCTCGAAGGGGCTTCTCGAGTATCCCCAGTATACACGCCCGGCGAATTATGGTACTATGCGGGTCCCCGACGTAGTCTTATCGGGGAACCATGCACAAATCGCACGGTGGAGGCTCAAGACCAGCATCGCCAAGACGCTGGCCTACCGCCCCGAGCTTCTGTCCAAGGAAAGCCTGCCAGGCGAAGCCGGCAGGTTGTTGCGTGAAGTAATCGATGAAGGGGGATGGCATGAACCTGGTACAGTCCATACAAGCCGAACAGATCAAGAGTGAGCTCCCCGTGTTCACTGTGGGTGACACCGTTCGCGTGAGCTTTAAAATCGTGGAAGGCAAGACGGAGCGCGTGCAGGCCTATGAAGGCCTCGTCATCGCGATCAAGAACGGCGGAGTCGCCAAGACCTTCACCGTCCGCAAGAATTCCTACGGCGTCGGCGTCGAGCGCGTGTTCCCGCTCAATTCACCCCGTGTCGAGAACGTGGAAGTGCTTCGCCGCGGCAAGGTCAGGAGAGCCAAGCTCTACTACATCCGGACCAAGGTCGGCAAGAAGGCCAAGGTCAAGGAACTGATCGTATCCAGGAAGGAAACCAAGGTCGAAAAGGCCTGAATCGGCTTCCCGCAGAAAACCCGGCTTTGTCCGGGTTTTTTTTTGCCCTTCCGGATAGTCCGCCTCAGGGCTCGAGGCGGGTCCTCCTGAATCGCCCGGCCCTTCCCCGGGCGTATTGGTCGTATGGACGGCAGGGTTTCATCGGCATCCTTCGGCAGGGAGGGCGAGAGCGCGGCGGCTTCCCTGCTGGAGGCCGAAGGCTGGGATATCCTCTCTCGCAATTTCAGGGCGGGCAGGGGCGAGATAGACC
>CAZRYP010000434.1:0-1784 GCA_964604295.1 uncultured Treponemataceae bacterium | reverse complement strand
AAATCGGCCATTCTGCGCGAAAGGTACGCCTACCTGACCCGGCGCTTCGTGGCCGCCCCCGCCGCGTCCCCGGACCAGGCGGCGCCGGCCGCTCCGCCGCCCGGTTCGGTCGAGCCCGGAACGGAGGATCTGGATACCGACGCGGCGGCCGAAACCGGCGAAACCGGAGAGATTGTCTCGCCTCAGACGGAAATTATCGTGGAAGAAGGGACAGCGGCAGATGTCCCGCCCTCCGAGACCGGTGCCGAGCTTCCCGCCGGCACCGACACTTCCGTACCGGCTCCCGCCGATGTCCAGTGACGAAGGGTCAGCCGAAGATATTTCCCGGTGCCTAATTCAGATATGTTTTCCGCTTTTCATCGAGGCGAGAATACGGTCCAGCGAGTCCGCGAAGCTCTTCGTGTCCCTCGGTCCGCGCCGCGAGCCCCTGGGCGAAGCCGGCGCCATGCCCAGGCTGCGAAGCTCGGCCGCGGCATCGCGGAGCGAGCGCCGCTCAGCCGCATTCTCCCTGGTGAAGACCTCTCCCCTGTCGTTCATGACCGCGATACCCCTCGAGGCAATTCTCTCGGCGAAGGGAATGTCGCGCGTCACCACGAGATCGCCATCGCCGACCAGGGCTTCCACATGGAGATCGGCCGCATCCGGCCCGGGAGCCACGAGCACGGTCATGTCCGGGGGCACGTCGGGCAGCCCGCGGGTAGCCACGAAGATCACTTCATCGTGATCGGTCCGGGAGCCTGCCGGCCTTCCCCTCCTTATGAGTATCTGCCGCAGATCGCGGGGAACGCTGTCGCCATCGATCCAGATTCTCACCTCGGGGCTCCTTCCGGATCGCCGCCTGTTCCTGTCCTGTACACCCGCCCCTTGCCCGAGAGGCTGTATGCCCTGCAGGCCGCGGCGATGAAGACCGATTCGCCCCGGCCGAGGATGAGGCTCTCCGTCCGGCTCTCTCCGCTCCCGCTTCCGGACTTGCCCTGGAACGCGGGATAGTCGATCGTGACCGATCCGTCGGTGCAGAGCAGGATTTCTGGCCCCGCAGGTCGGATCTCCCTCGTCCGCGTACCGGCGAAATCCATCCTGGAGAGGGAAAACTCCCTGGCGGGGGTAGGCCAGGCCATTTCCCCCGGCCATGCAGGCAGGGCTACCGGTTCGACGAGAAGGGGCTGGCTCCGGACATCGAGGATCGACAAGAACTCCTCCACATCGATGTGTTTGTGCGTGAGTCCCCCGCGGATGACATTGTCCGATGTGGCCATCACTTCCAGGATCGTGCCTTCCAGGTACGCGTGCATGACCCCTGCCGGCACGTAGAGCCCCTGTCCCGGCTCGAGGACGCGTACCTCCAGGAAAAGGGGCGAACAGGCGCCCAGATCGTGGGGGTAGTGCCTGAAGCAGAGAAGCGAGGTTTCCCCGGCCAGCCTTGCCCTCCCGTCCGCGGCCAGGGCGAGTTCCCTCGCCCTGGCCGCGACGGCGTTCTCCACGAAGGCTTTCTCCCTGTCGCGGAGGATGAGGACCTTGCCCAGAAGAGCCCTGAACGATTTTTCGGGCTCGGAAGGGGAAAAGGCGAAATATGAGCATAGTTGGGGACCGAGAAACTCCGCGGTTTCTTCGGCCCTCCTGAATCCGCAGATGGCGGAAAATCCGGACAGGGCGACCGCGAGTTCTGGTTTGTGGTTTCTGTCCCTGTAGTTGCGTTCGGGGGCCGTCCTCGCGATCCCGCGCAGCTCTTCCCCGTCGAAGCCCCTCTCGGCTTTTTCCCTGTCGGGATGGACCTGTATCGAAAG
>CAZRYP010000433.1:0-1786 GCA_964604295.1 uncultured Treponemataceae bacterium | reverse complement strand
CCCTGCGATCGACAACATCGGCCTCACTCCTTTATGAAACGGTTGATCACTAATATCAACATAAACTTTCGGTGTCAACAAAATATTTCGGAGAACCCTGGGAGCACGAGGCGGAAGACCCCGGCCCATAACAGAAGCACCACATACGCCGCGGGCCTCAGAGCGCTTCGCGAATATGGGAGGCGCACAGGTGCGTCTCGAACGTTGCGTGCACCAGGCCGAGCTCCTTCGGCAGGAGACTGTAATAGCTGTCCGGATCCAGGGGCCGGGATGAGACGATCGCGACCTCCGCCGCATAGATCCCCGGCCCCACGGACCAGACATGCAGGTCGTAGACACGGTTGTCTCCCTCCGATTCGATCGACTTCCGGATCGCCTCCCTCACCTCGTCGGGAGCCTGCAGATCGAGAAGCACGCGAGCCGACGAGCGGAGAAGTCCCCTGGACCAATGCACCACGAGCGCCGCTCCGACCAGGCCCATGAAGGGGTCCAGCCACTGCTGCCCAAGATACTTTCCGGCGAGAAGCGCAAAGATCGCGAGAACGGAAGTCAGGGCATCCGCCAGCACATGAAGATAGGCGGACCGGAGGTTGTGATCCTTGGGATCGTGGCGTATGGAGGAATGACGGACATGGTGCCGATGGAGTTGCTCATCCCGGGATCGGCCGGGATGCTCATGGGGATGAAGGTCATCTTCACCCTGCTCCCGGCCGCCCTTTCCGTGGGAGGGGCCGTGTCCGCCGAGAATGGCGAGGCATGCGCCGTTGACGACCAGGCCGAGTACCGCAACGAGGATCGCCTGGTTGAATCCGATGTGCACGGGCGACAGGAATCGCGCCACACTCTCCCAGGCCATGGCCAGAGCGATCAGCGCGAGCACCGTTGCGCTTGCGAACGCCGCCAGCGAGCTCACTTTGCCCGTACCGAAGTTGAAGCGGGCATCCTTGGCGTGGGCACGGGTGAAGCGGTAGGCGAATACCGAGATGGCGAGCGCCGAGGCATGGCTCCCCATGTGGAGCCCGTCGGCCAGGAGCGCCATCGAACCGAAGGCGATCCCCGCCAGGATCTCGACGACCATCGTCAGGACGGTGACGATGCTTACGGCCAGCGTTCGCCTTTCGGCGGATTTTTTCCTGTCCTGGCCGAACGTATGCTCGTGTACCCACCGTTCAATGGATTCCGTGTGCATGTCGCTGTCCCTGACTGTTAGAGACGATTCCTCATCCGGTCGATTCCAGGCGGGTTGACGAGGTTGTCGATCCTTCCGGACTCTCCCGCCTCGCGCGAAACGGCCGCGCGGACGGAGCCGTCGTCCGTGACGTTCAGCGGCACAGCCTTGAGGAGGATTCCGCGGCTCTGCGCCTCGGCGATCAACGCCTCCCCGTCAAGCGGGGTCCGCGCTCCCGCATACACATCATACCCCTTGCTTGCGAGCAGGAGAGCCACCGACTTCCCGATCCCGGACGTCGCACCGGTGACCAGCGTAACCTTGCCCATGCGAACACTTCCCCCTGTTTTCATCCATCGTCCGTTACATCCATGGTGAATTCATTGACCGGCATCATGACCGGCATCAATCCCGCGGGAAAGCCGCATTTTAGCCGGTCGGGCCGATTTCACGAAAAAAGGGAACCCGGCGTTCATCCGGATTCCCTTTCCTTATTGCGCTGATGCCGAGGGCGGGACTTACGCTTTGGCCTGCGCGAAGTTGTCCGCGACCTGCGCCCAATCGACGGTGTTCCACCACGCCTCGATGTACTCGGGGCGTCGGTTCTGATACTTCAAG
>CAZRYP010000432.1:0-1788 GCA_964604295.1 uncultured Treponemataceae bacterium | reverse complement strand
AGAGTTTGAAGCCCTTCATGGGCATGTTTTCCGCTTTCGAGTTGAGCGAGTAGGTGCTTTTCTTCAAAGCGGGACTCCCGAACCCGTCGGCGGTATGGACAAGAATGACCCTGTCGAAGTCTGCCCGCACTTTTTCCCTGTTCCGTATCATCTTCTCGTGGAACTGGTGTACGACGAGCATCCTCACGCCGGGAATATTGTTGGCGATGATGTAGTCCTGCATGATCCTCTGCGCTTGGTTGAGCTCGTCCGCCGTGATGGATCCTATCTCCTTCATGGGGGTGAGGGTTCTCCACTCGGGATCGATGGCGAGATGGACGTTGGGATACTTGAGGAAGGGCAGGATCCTCTCCATGGACTCCTTCACCGAATACTTCCCTATCTGATGATCCACGAAGACCAGAAGCCCCGTGGCCTGGGCATAGCGGATGTACTCCTCCAGGGTCGATTCCTTGAGATAGCCTATCTCCCCGCCGGGCCAGCATGTTCCGTAAATTATATAGTAAGCGGGAATCGCCCCGTCAGAACCGTTGACCTGATCATAGTAGCCCGTGTAGGTCTTCACCCGGCTGGCGACTTCTTCCTTCGAGTAGAGCCCGAGAATGCCCATCTTCTGCGAAAAGGGGTGGCCGTAGAAGGCTACGATCGTATTGTTGGCCAGGAGGGGGATGCGTTCGGCGAGGGTGCCGGCGCCGCCTCGCAGGGCCGGCTTCGCGACAGTCTGCGGCAGCGAAAGCTGTGAGGCCTTCTTGTAGAGGGTCGGGAAAAGCCTATAGGGCGTATTGTCCGTCGGGAACGCCTGGAAGATCAGCGCCAGGGCGAAGAGCGAGAGAAGGAACGATTTCCTGGAAAACATGAGGACTCCATTTTTTGAACATTCGTCAGCCTTCCTTCTTTATCGTCAATACGGAGGGCCGGCTTGAATACCACATGCTCGAAATGCCTCTCCTGGACGAATGAGACGCCCGGACCGAGACGCTTTCGCGGGCATTTTTTTCTCGGGGAGAGAACATTTTTCCTTATCCGGAGGATGAAGACGACCGGCAGGATCGAATTCCCTGTGATCCACCCTGAGGGTTGATCAAACTATCTCTATTCATTATATATAATAACATATTTTTAAAATAATATTCCTATTTTTGGCACGCCCTTTGCTTAATAATAGATGTCCGCGAATACGGACGGGCTGAAACCGGTCGGAGAAGCTGCAGAATGAGCCGATCCCCGGAGACAGACCCAATCAGTCTTCCATAAGGAGTTTTACCATGAAAAAAGCACTAATCGCCGTCGCGATCGCTTTCCTCGTCATCGGGGCCGCTTCCGCCCAGCCCTTCGCCCAGCAGACCAGGCCCTGGTCGGTCCAGCCCGGCTATGGCCAGATGGGCACCCCCGGATACGGCCGCAACTTTACCGCGCCCGCAGCCGCGCAGCTCGTGGTCGAGAAGATCACGCTCGAAGGCACGCTCGAACTTGTCGACGCCAGGGTGGCACTCAAGAAGGACAACAAGACCTACTTCGTGATGATCCCCAGCCGGCTGTACGGCTTTGTCGACGGACTCAAGGAAGGAGCCAGCGTCAAGATCGAAGGCTATTCCCACGAAATCCCCGGAGTCAAGGACAGCTACGGCGTGCAGGTGAATCTCCTCACGCTTAACGGCAAGACCATCGATCTGGGCACGGCTGTCGGAACCTTCGGTGCCATGGGCCGCGGCGCCATGGGCGCACAGGGGATGATGGGCGGACGCGGAGCCCAGGGCGGCAGGATGGGGTACTGGGGTCGCTAAGCAA
>CAZRYP010000431.1:0-1788 GCA_964604295.1 uncultured Treponemataceae bacterium | reverse complement strand
TGCTCGCCCAGGTTTCAGACGTGAGTCCCAGGTTCGATTGAGAAGGGATTAGATGGTGAAAATTAATAAATTACTATATAGTTGTTAATATTTCCCGACATCCCAAAAAATTATTTTTCATTATTTAGTGGTAAAATACTAAAGATTTTTATACTGCGATTCTCTTTAGGCATGACTTTATGGAACGATGCAATATTAAAGGTCCCGTATCTTTTCCCCTGCGCATGAGGAAGAACGGAGAGGCAGAAAACGATCGAAGCCCTCTGCATGGGTACTTGGAGGAGTGGCGCCGCACAGACGGCCTAATACGATTGACTTATTCAAACCTCGCTATTAAAACAAGACCGGAAATGGTTCCCTACGTCCATGTTTCCGACAAGCAGCCAGCTTCCAGGGGCGTATATTCAATCACCTCTTCATCATTTGACCTTGATGGCGTTACCGTCATCGAATATACCTACTCGCCTTCCAACTCGCCATCACTTGTCTATTTTATGGCCGCAATAGCAGAAATCCTCGCCCTGAGGAAAGTAACAGATCCCTATTCACCGTCCCCCCTCCAGAGCCTTGAAGATAAGGTGAGGACGTTCCTGCAGACCCATACCTCTATGAACTATGCGGAGTTTGCCGCCGGTTTTGATGTCGATGACATCGCTGTCAATGATTACGGCCTCCTCGGAAAAGCGGGGCTTAAACGGAAGCTTTTCGACTTTAGGGCAAAAACCTTTCTGGCCGCACTCGCGGCGACCGAGGAACGGGGATTCGACCTTCAGCATGTACTCCAAGAAGTTTCCGACGCCAAGATTATCCCGCTCAAAAAGGAGAGGGATGAACCGACCTTTACGTATATTTTTGGGCGGCTGAAAGCCCCGTAAATCATCTCAGAGTCTGATATGTTGCGCCACATTCCACTTCTTTCCACCCGACTTTCTTGATAATAGCGAATCTCGCTAATTATTGAACAAATCCGAGATTCGCTAGAATAGCAAATCGCAATCAGGAAGTTCCAATATCATTGCGATTTGCTATAAAATGACGGAAGACCTCTTCCCCTTGGCGGTTGAAGGCTGCCACATCCTCTAAGTCCACGTAGTGGCCGGAGGCCGTCGTGAAAGAGCGGACTTTGCCGCCCTCCACCAGGACTTCTCCTGAACCGTATATTTCTTTGCCCTTCGCAGGCGTAGGGTGGGGCAGCTTATGGAGCCGATGGAAATAATCGATCTTGGTTCTGTCCATGCTGGACAGTTCATGGACGAATGTCTGCCGGTTGGCCACGATGAAGTTTCCATCGCGGTCCACTACCCAGATATAGCGGGCATTTGCGGGCTGCCCAAAATGGATGAGTTTTCCTTTGTTTGGGCCCGTTCTGGTGATGTGGCTGGCCACCTCGATGATGCGGCCCCCCTGGGCAGCATGGCCTTCATTGAACTGCTCTTCGTATGTGGGTTGTTTATTGGGTGGATGGGCCGAAATTCCTCTCTGGCTTCCCAGGGATCTCTCGATGGCATGCTGCACTGCTGTCTTACTTTCGGCGCTTGCAGCCCCGAGGTATCCTTGATCGAGGTCTTGGTTTATGGACTCGATATTGATGGGATACTTGCGCCAATGAGGTTTAATTAAGTCGTCCAATGTCCTTTCCGGGAACGAAGAGAACACCAACACAAGCGCCATGACGACCAAGATGGCTGCCGCCGTAGCCGAAGCGGAAGAAAGGCCGGTCTTCACAGCTGCACCCGTAAGATCGGGACTTGGCCACAAGAGGATCGGGAGTGTTAGCAGAACGACACA
>CAZRYP010000430.1:0-1794 GCA_964604295.1 uncultured Treponemataceae bacterium | reverse complement strand
CAGGACGGCCTGGTTATCGGGGGTGGATTGAGCGGCATGACCGCCGCCTTCTCGCTCGCGGCTCAGGGATTCAAAGTCGCGCTCATCGAAAAAGCGGATGCCCTGGGGGGGCAGATATTGAACGTCCATTCCGTGCTGGAGGGCGACGATCCCTACTTCTTTACGGCCAATTTGTTGTACCGGACGCAGAATCACCGGAACATCACCGTTTATCTCAACAGCGACGTGACCAAAGTCAGCGGCCATGTCGGAAAATTCGTAGCGACTGTCTCCGAGCGGGGCAAGGGCAACGGCCAGGGCGAGATTGCCAGAACCGACATCTCCTGCGGCGCCATCATCGCGGCCACCGGGGCGGAGCCGGCGAAAGCCGCCGGATTCCTTTACGGCGAGTCGGAAGAGGTCCTGACCCAGAGCGAACTGGAAAAACGGCTCCACGACGGCAGCTTCGACGAGGGCGCCCGGAACATCGTCATGATCCAGTGCGCCGGCTCCCGGACCAGCGATCGGCCCTACTGCAGCCGCATCTGCTGCTCCATGGCGGTGAAGAACGCGCTCGCCCTCAAGAAGAAAAACCCCGCCGCGAACATCTATATCCTCTACCGCGACATGAGGACCTATGGTTTCCGGGAGAAGTACTACAAAATGGCCCGCGACGCCGGCATCGTCTTTCTCCGGTACAGCGAAGAAAAGCCGCCGGTCGTCTCCCGGGAGAACGGCCTTCTGGTGAGAGTCGAGAGCCCCGATGTCAACGACCAGGTGGAGATCGAAGCTGATCGGGTCATCCTGAGCACCGGGATCACCGCACCTTCCGCCAACCGGCAGCTGTCGGACATGCTGAAACTCCAGCTCAACGCCGACGGCTTCTTCCTGGAGGCGCACGTGAAGCTCCGCCCCGTCGATTTCGCCACCGAAGGGGTCTATCTCTGCGGGCTCGCCCATTCGCCGAAGATGATCGACGAGAACATCTCCCAGGCGAGGGCCGCGGCCTCAAGGGCGGCGACCATCCTCTCCAAGACCCATCTGGAGGTGGGCGCCCAGGTTTCGGAGGTAAACCAGGACAAGTGCATCTCCTGCATGACCTGCGTTCACGTCTGCCCCTACGGCGCGCCCTTTGCGAACGGGGACAACAAGGGAGAGATTACGGCGGCCAAATGCATGGGCTGCGGCATCTGCGCCTCCGAATGCCCCGCCTGCGCGATTCAGCTCAACCATTTCGAGTCCCGGCAGTTCAATGCGATGCTCGACGATCTGCTGGAGCACCATTTGACTGTCGCGTGTAACTGAAAATAGATCGAGGCCTTCCATGACAAACGAAAAATTCGAACCCTTGCTGATTGCCTTCTGCTGCCAGTACTGCTCCTATTCCGCCGCGGACCTGGCGGGCTCCATGCGGTTACAGTACCCTCCGAATGTGCGCATCGTCCGAACGCCCTGCACGGGGAGGCTGGAGGTGGAGTTTTTCATGAAGGCCTTTGAAAAGGGCGCCGATGGAATTCTTGTCGCCGGATGCCTGGAAGGCGGCTGCCATTTCACCGAGGGCAATCTTCTGGCCAAAGGCCGTGTCGGCTATACACGGAAATTCCTCTCCGAGACCGGCCTGGAGGAGGAGCGGTTCCGTATGATCAACATATCGGCGGCGGGGGCGATACCGCTTGTCGATCACATCAATGAGATGCTGGCCATCCTGAAAAACCTCGGGCCGAGCCCGTTAAGAGGCGTTAACCCCCCAACCACTGCGGAGATGAGGATATGATAGTCGCACAAAGGAAAAAAGTTCCCGAACTCGTCGATATA
>CAZRYP010000429.1:1510-1800 GCA_964604295.1 uncultured Treponemataceae bacterium | reverse complement strand
GAAGATCGAGAGGATGGAAGTGGACGGCACCTTCGAGAGCCTCACGAAGAAGGAAGTGGCCAGCCTCCAGAAAGAGAAGATCAAGCTGGAGAAAAACCTTGGCGGCATCAAGGAGATGAAGGATCTTCCCGGCATCCTCTTCGTGGTTGATACCCGCAAGGAAGCCATCGCCGTCGCCGAAGCCCAGCGCCTCGGCATCCCCATAGTCGCCGTCGTCGACACGAACTGCAACCCCGAAGGGATCACCTACCCCATTCCCGGCAATGATGACGCCATCCGTTCGATCAGCC
>CAZRYP010000429.1:268-1500 GCA_964604295.1 uncultured Treponemataceae bacterium | reverse complement strand
CTCTTCACGCAGATCATCGCCAACGCGGTCGTGGAAGCCGGCGCGTCCGAAGGGCTTAAGATCATCGAGAGCCTGCCGGTCGAGGAAGTGGAGGAAGTCCATACCGACGCCGTCCGCAAGGAAGAAGATGAAGTCGAAGTCGATATCGATACCTATGCCGCCGCCGTGGTGACGCCCGAAGCAGCCGTCCCCGCAGCCGCGGAACCCGAGCCCGAGGTTTCACTCCCGAGCATCGACGAAGACAAGCTGTACGAGAAGAAATAAGGAGCATGACCGTGGAAATCAAAGCTTCAGATATCAAGAACCTCAGGGAGAGAACCGGGGCCGGGATGATGGACTGCAAGAGAGCCCTCACCGAAGCAGCCGGCGATTTCGCGGCGGCAGAAAAGCTTCTCCGCGAGTGGGGCATGGCCGGAGTCGAAAAGAGGGCAGGAAGGGCGACCAACGAAGGCAGGATTTTCGTCAAGGAAAGCCCCTCAGCCATCTCCGTCGTGGAGATAGCCTGTGAAACCGACTTCGTATCCAAGAACGCCGACTTCATAGCCGCGGGCGACAAGATCGTGGAAAAGGCCTTCGCGTCCAAGGCCGACGCAGCGAATCCCGAACTCGAGGGCATGGTGAAGGACATCGCCATCGTCATAAAGGAAAACATCGCCCTCAGGCGAGTTCTCTACATCAGCGCCGGCGTGGGCGAATACCTCCATACCTATATCCATGGCGAAGGCAGGATCGCCGTCGTCGTGAAGGCCAGGGCCGCGTCCGCCTCCGCGTTCTCCGATGACAGGGTCAAGGCTTTCATCCACGACGTGGCGCTCCACATCGCGGCCTTCAACCCGATGTTCCTCGACCAGAGCAAGCCCGATGCCGCCTGGGTGAAGGAGCAGCAGGAGATCTTCGCGAAGCAGGTGGAACTCGACGAAAAGCTCAAGTCCAAACCCGCCAAGGTCGTGGAAGGCATCCTGGCCGGAAAGCTCAAGAAGCTCATGGCTGAGGTCTGTCTCATGGACCAGGGTTTCGTGAAGGACGAAAAGATGAGCGTTTCCGCGGCGATGGCCGCCGTCAAGAAAGAAACCGGCGTCGATTTGTCAATAATGGAGTATGCTTACATCAAGGTGGGAGACGCGGCCTGACAAGGCGTCCGACTCGCCCGTGAGCAACATCTGGGCGGAGCGGCGGATTCGCCGTTCCGCCATGTATCCATCCCAGGGGAGGAATTATGGAATCGGTAAAAG
>CAZRYP010000429.1:0-258 GCA_964604295.1 uncultured Treponemataceae bacterium | reverse complement strand
ACGATATCGTCCCTCAAGGACGAGTTCAATGGCATCCGTACCGGCCGCGCGTCCCCTGCCCTTCTCGACAGGATAAAGGTCGACTATTACGGGCAGAAAAGCCCTCTTTCCCAGGTCGCGACCGTTTCGGTTCCCGAAGCCAGGCTCATCGTCGTGCAGCCCTGGGACAGGAGCCTCTTCAGCGAAATCGAAAAAGCCATACTCAAATCCGAATTGGGATTGAATCCATCCAATGACGGCAAGGTCATCCGCATCTCC
>CAZRYP010000428.1:0-1803 GCA_964604295.1 uncultured Treponemataceae bacterium | reverse complement strand
CCATAGGTCCCGCTCAGGGATCCCACGTTCTCCGCCCATTCTTCCGGGCCGAGGGCGCGCGTCCCGCCGCCCCGGGGATGGAAGACGTAGAGCTCGACGAAGGATTCGGTCATCGCGACGAGATCCCTGTCGGCCGGGCCAAGCGGATCGGGCAGGTGGAGGCTGAAGGAAAACCTCTCCGCGAGGCCGGCGAGGGCATCCCGCTCCGCCGCGAAGAGCTTCCTCGCCTCCTCATCGAAGGAAAAGAAGAGAAGCTCCAGCCCTTCGATCCAGGGGATTTCCGCCAGCATCTCCGCGTTGCCGAGCCATGAGCCGGGCATCTGCCAGGAAGGGACGCAGAGCTTCATGAAGGCGTTTTTATGACGAGGGGGATGCCCGAGACCATGAGGATGACCTGGTCGCAGGCGGAAGCCAGGCGAGCGTTCACCCTGCCCAGGATAGTGCCGTAGCTGCGGGAGAGGGGGTCGGCCGGCACGAAGCCCATGCCGATCTCGTTCGTCACGATCACGATGTCAGCCGGCAGCTTCCCTATGAGGGCCTCGACCGTACCGTCGATCTTGCCTTCCCTTCCGTAGTGGAACATGTTGTTGAGCCAGAGCGGTACGCAGTCGAGGATCATGTTGTCCCGAAGCTGTTCGTGAATGGCCAGAGGTTCCTCTATCGTGACGAAGCGCTGGCCCCTGTCGGCCCTGTGCCGGGCGATCTTGTCCTTCATCTCCTCGTCGAAGGCTTCGGCCGTCGCGAGGAAATAGCGGGGTTCGGCGAAGCCTTCGGCCAGGACGAGGGCGTAGCTGGACTTCCCCGATTTGACCCCGCCCGTGATGAGGGTTCTCATGGATCGCCGACCCCTCATTCCGCCGCGAAACGGAGGGCTGACCAGTCCTCGTCCACCGCGACGTTGCGGTTGGGACGGAAGCCGAGTTCAGCCATGAGAGGCCAGAGCTTGTCCCTGTTGATGTCCGAGGCGTAGCGCGCGGAACTCTGTTTCGGGAAGGCTACCCAGAACACCGCCCCCGGGGCCAGATTCCCCGACGCGGGCGAGACGACGGAAGCCACTTCGGCCGCGTCCCTGGCGAAGACGAGGAGGAAGTCCGCCGGCTCTCCGGAAAGGGTTTCCCTCAAGGGGAATTCGTCTTTCCATCCCTGCCTGACATGGCGGAACTCGGGAGGCGCGTTCAAGACGAAAATCACTCCCTTCTTGTAGTTGAGCTTCTTGAGGAGGGCATCCATCTCAGCTTCCCTTGCGGCGGTACTTGTCGGTACCGCTCAAGGCCACCACTTCCCCGAAATAGGCGCGGTGGAAATCCTGCTTCGGATAATTCGCCATGATTCCCGGGTCGAGGAAATGGGCGGGGTCGATATCCTGCCAGTACATCTTCCTGCATTCGACGATGAGTTCGGCCTCATCGTAGCCTGGCGCCGGGGCGATGGCCGAGGGAATGGGCGTGAGCCCGGATTTCTTGATTTTGTCCAGGTCCCTGCCCGACTTGGAACCGAGGAGGGAGAGGGCCGGCCTGTTGGCTTCCGGAAAGACGCTCAATGTGAAATATTCTCCCGATTCCATGAATTCCCGCGTATAGCGGCTCGGGCGGACGACGACCTGGAAGAATCTCCTGTTCCAGATCTCGCCGACGCTTCCCCAGGAGATGGTCATGGCGTTGAACTTGCCGGGGGAGAATTCGCCGGCCGTGAGCAGGAGCCACTGCTTGGATATGATCGAGGGATCGAACGCGAATTCCTCAAGGGTTATTTTCTTGCGGTCCATGATGTAAAGGCCTCCACTTCGCAATGTCTATATGAAAG
>CAZRYP010000427.1:0-1805 GCA_964604295.1 uncultured Treponemataceae bacterium | reverse complement strand
ATCCCCTCAAGAAAATAGGGACCCAGATCACCGAGGACATCGAGAAGCACCAGAAGCTTCCCGCCGACGAGGCGAAGCGGATCGCCCTCCAGCTCATGGAAAAGGTGGGAATCAAGGATGTCGCGAAGCGTTTCTACGACTACCCCTTCCAGTATTCGGGCGGAATGCGCCAGAGGATCGTCATAGCCATAGCCCTCGCCTGCAAGCCGCGGATCCTCATCTGCGACGAGCCGACGACGGCCCTCGACGTCACGATACAGGCCCAGATCCTGGACCTCATCCGCGCGCTGCAGAAGGACTACGGCTTCACGACTATCTACATCACCCACGACCTGGGCGTCGTGGCCAACGTGGCGGACAGGGTAGCCGTGATGTACGCCGGCCAGATCGTCGAATACGGCACGGTGCGAGAGATCTTCTACGATCCGCGCCATCCCTATACATGGGCTCTCATCTCCAGCCTCCCGACGCTGGCAAGGAAGAATGAGGCGCTTTTCGCGATTCCCGGTACCCCTCCCACGCTTTTCAACGACATAGTCGGCGACGCCTTCGCGCCCCGCAACCACTACGCCCTCAATATCGATTTCGAGGAAGAGCCGCCATTCTACCCTGTCAGTGCGACCCATTTCGCCAAGACTTGGCTTCTCGATCCCAAGGCTCCCGCAGCCGATCCTCCCGAGGCCGTCAAGCTCATGAGGAAAAAGGGCAAGATTTACTCGGAAACAAGCGCGGAGGCCTCTAAATGAACAATGTGCTGATGTCCGTGAAGGACCTGGAAGTCACGTTCAAAAACGGACGCGAGAGCTTCACGGCCGTGAAGAACGTAAGCTTCGACATCTACGAAGGCGAATCCTTCGCCCTTGTCGGGGAATCAGGCTCGGGCAAGACGACTATAGGCAGGACTATCATCAGGATCAATCCCGCGACCAAGGGCGAGATTAGCTTCGCGGGGAAGAAGATATCCGGAGTCATCGAAAAGGACCTGGACAGCTATGTGATCCGCAATATCCAGATGATATTCCAGGATCCGATGGCCTCCCTCAACGAGCGCGCCACCATTGACTATATCGTCTCCGAAGGCCTGTACAACTTCGGCCTTTTCAAGGACGAGAACGATAGGCGCGAGAAGGTCTTCAAGGCCCTGAACGACGTGGGACTCCTCGAAGAACACGCCGAGCGCTATCCGCACGAATTCTCGGGCGGCCAGCGCCAGCGTATATGCATCGCCCGCGTCCTCGCCATGGAACCCAAGTTCATCATCGCCGACGAGCCCATTTCGGCCCTCGATGTCTCGATCAGGGCCCAAGTGCTCAACCTCCTGCGCGACCTCAAGAAGGAACACGGGCTCTCCTACCTCTTCATCGCTCACGATCTCACCGTCGTCCGGTATTTTGCCGACAGGATAGCAGTGATCCACCAGGGCGAACTCAAGGAACTGGCCTCGACGGACGAGCTTTTCGAAAGGCCTTTGCACCCCTATACGAGATCCCTTCTCTCGGCAGTGCCGTTGCCCGACCCCGATGTCGAGAAGAACAAGACACTCATCGTGTACGACCAGTCCGTGCATGACTACAGCGTCGACAAGCCCTCCTGGCGCGAAGTCTTTCCCGGCCACTTCGTCCTGGCCAACGGGAAGGAAGCGGCCGAGTACGAAGCCATGTATCCCTGAGAAAGGGCGCGAAAAGGAAATATAAAGGAAGGGGGTGGCGCGTCGCGCCACCCCCTTTGCGTAAATTCGGGCCTGTACTCAGTAATGGAAATCCGACTCTCCGATGAATTCCCTCAAGGTCGAGTCCTTGGGCACG
>CAZRYP010000426.1:0-1808 GCA_964604295.1 uncultured Treponemataceae bacterium | reverse complement strand
ACGGACAAACAAGTGTACCGTTTCAAGGACCTCGGCGGACGGGACGTCGCCCTCCGCTTCGACCTGACCGTCCCTTTCGCCAGGTTCATGGCCGAGCACGCCGAGGAGCTCTACCTTCCCTTCAGGCGCTTCCATATCGCCAAGGTGTGGAGGGGGGAGAATACCCAGCGCGGACGCTACAGGGAGTTCATGCAGTGCGATTTCGACGTCGTGGGCACGGACAGCGCCTCAGCCGACGCCGATATAGTCCTCGTCATAGCCAGCGCCATGAAGGCCCTGGAAGTGGGTCCCGTCCGCATCCGGATAAACCACAGGGGACTTTTCAACCGCTTCCTCGCCTCCGCGGGCATCTCGGACAAGTCCGTCGCCATTCTTAGGACCGTGGACAAGATAGAGAAGATCGGCAAGCCGGAGACTCTGGCCCTGCTTTCCGCCGAGGTCGGCGAATCCATGGCTTCGGCCATACTGGACTTCATAGAACCGGGTGAAAGCTTCGAAGCCACGCTCGCGAAAATGTTCGGTTTCTGTAAATCCGATGACCAGGAAGCCATTTTCGCGAGAAAACGACTTTCAGATGTATACGAAATAGCACGGGCAGCGGAATGCGCGGAATCGATCGTCCTGGATCCCTCCATCACGAGGGGACTCGACTACTATACCGGCATCGTCTTCGAGACCACTCTCGAGGAAATGCCGGCTATCGGCTCCGTCTGCTCGGGCGGCCGGTACAACGAGCTCGCCAGCCTCTATACGACGAAGAAGCTTCCCGGCGTAGGAGCCTCGATAGGCCTCGACAGGCTGCTCGCCGCCCTGGAAGCCCTGGGCAAGACTTCGGCCGCGGAGGGCGGCACGAGGGTTCTCCTGGCGCAGTTGGGCGATGCCCCCCTGAAGGAGCTCCATTCCGTCGCCGCGAGGCTGAGGGGGAGAGGCATATCGGCGGAAGTGTTCCCCGAGGCCAGGAAACTCCTCGCCCAGTACGGGTATGCCGAAAAAAAGTCCATTCCCTTCGCCCTCCTCCTGGATGAGTCGAGCATCTCCCAGGGCAGCTTCCCCCTCCGCGACCTGGCCAAGCGCTCGACCGTCTCCTTCGAGAGTTTTGACCAGCTTGCGGCCTACCTCGGCGGCTCGCCCCGATGAGGGAGGACGAAGGATCGGCCGAAGCGGACAAGGCTTCCTCCCTGATCAGGACTTATGTCCTCCGCTCCGGCAGGATGACCGAGGCTCAAAATCGGGCCATAGCGGAATTCGGTCCGGAATATATCCTGCCCTACCAGCCCTTCCCCCTCGATCTGGATCGTCTCTTCCCCGAAGCGAAACCCCTCGTCATGGAAATTGGCTTCGGCATGGGACAGGCGACATGGCGGATAGCGAAGGATCGGCCTCAATTCAACTATCTCGGCGCGGAGGTGCACGGTCCCGGCGTGGGCAGGCTCATCATGGAGATCAGGGCCAACAGGCTGGAGAACTTGAGGATCATCCAACACGACGCGGTCGAAGTCCTGACATCCATGGTGCCCGAAGGCGGCCTGGCTGGGCTTCATGTCTTCTATCCGGACCCCTGGCCCAAGAAACGCCACCACAAGAGAAGGATCATGCGACAGCCCATCGCGGATCTCATGATTTCCAGACTGGCGCCGGGCGGCTATCTCTACTTCGTCACCGACATAGAGGAATACGGCCAGGCCACCATGGAACTCTTGTCCGCCTGCCCGGGAATAACCAACCTCCACCGGGGCTTCGCGCCGCGTATAGGCTGGAGACCCGAGACCAAGTTCGAAGCCAGGGCCATGAAAGCCAGCCGCCCGGCT
>CAZRYP010000425.1:1590-1815 GCA_964604295.1 uncultured Treponemataceae bacterium | reverse complement strand
AGGAGGGAATCCAGCTTCCTCGATTCGACATGCTTCCGGTTGATTTCCTCGGGGCTTCCGTATCTGGCCACCACCGCCAGGAAATCCTTCATCGCGGGCGAATTCGGGTCGAGAAGAAGGGCGTTCAGCGAATCGAGATAATCGGTCGGAATGCTCAGCCTGTTCTGTGGGTTTTCCATGTGTTTCGTCCTTTCAGCCGTGATTACCAGTATTTCGAAAGCTTCA
>CAZRYP010000425.1:0-1580 GCA_964604295.1 uncultured Treponemataceae bacterium | reverse complement strand
ACTCGCTTCCGGGGAAGACGCGCGTCCTCACTTCGTCGACATAGATGGAGACGGCCTCCCTCGCTATCCAGCCGAGGCCGTCGGCCCTCTCTTCCCTGCCCAGCTTGCGCAGGTCGGGCGCGGCCTGGAGGTGAGCCGCGAAGCGGGCGGCGGCCTGGGGCACGTAGCATTTGGCGAACCAGGGCCTGAAGCGCGAATAGAGCCCCAGCAGATCGTGCATGATGATGAGCTGGCCGTCCACATCGTCGCCGGCGCCGATCCCGTAGACCGGTATGTCGAGCTTTTTCGCCACCTTGGCCGCTGGCTCGGAGGGCATGGCTTCGAGAAGGAGGGCGAAAATCCCCGCTTCCTGCAGGGCGAGGGCGTCGTCCATCGTCTCCTCGAAGCTCGCGACGGTTTTCCCCTGCACGCGGTAGCCCCCGAAGGAGGCCGTGCTCTGGGGCGTCAACCCGAGATGCCCGATGACGAGGATGCCCGCGTCGGACATGGCCTTCACCTTGTCGGCTATCCTGCGGCCGCCTTCCAGCTTCACGGCGTCGCAGCCCGCCTCCTTCACGAAGCGGAGGGCGTTCCTGATGGCCTCTTCCCTGGATATCTCGTAGGCGCCCTGGGGCATGTCGCCCACGAGGAAGGTGTTGGGCGCCCCTGTCCTCGCCGCCTTCGCAAGGGTGATCATCTCGTCCATCGTCACGGGGTTCGTCGTCTGGTAGCCGAGCTGGACCATGCCGCCCGAATCGCCGACGAGGATCATGTCTATCCCGGCAGCCTCCGCGCACTGGGCCAGGGGAAAGTCGTAGGCGGTGATCCAGGTTATGGGCTCGCCCTTCGCCTTCATCCGCCTGAAATCCACGAGCGTGCGCTTCTGGACCGCCGCAGGTTCCTTTCCAAACATAATGACCTCCAGGATTGCGTTTTCCGATTCGGCCGATACACGGCTCCAAGGCTCATTATACCCTGTATTGACGTATTTCATAGCGCTTCTTTTCCGGCGCCGTCGTCCGGGAAACCCGGCGCGGAAATATCTCCAGGAAATATCGCCTTGACAAGCCTTACATCCAAAGTCGACAATTCCCGTAGCGATTCGACTGAAAGGGGAAAAAGTGAAAGAGTTCCAAAAGTTCGATATGGTGAAAAAACCGGTGAAGCAGCGCTGGTTTCTGACGCCGGTCACCTGGCTCCTCAGCTATCCGGAAATAAAGGCGAGAAACCTGAAGATCACGAAAGTGAACATGAAAGGCCTGAAGCCTCCCTATCTTTTCCTTTCGAATCATATGGCCTTTGTCGATTTCAAGTCCACCACGCGGGCGATCTTCCCCCACGGCGCCAACTATATCGTCGCCATAGACGGCTTCCTGCGCGGCGAATGGCTCCTGCGGCAGGTGGGCTGCATCTGCAAGCGCAAGTTCACCGACGATCTCCTCCTCGTGCGGCACATGAAGTACGCCCTCGAGGCGAACAAGTCCATCGTCGCCCTGTGGCCCGAGGCGAGGTATACCTATTGCGGGACGAACTCCGTCCTGCCCGCCTCGCTGGGCAAGCTGATCAAGATGTCCAAGGTGCCGGTAGTCACCTACATCCAG
>CAZRYP010000424.1:491-1818 GCA_964604295.1 uncultured Treponemataceae bacterium | reverse complement strand
TGATCCAGGATCCGAGCGAGAACACCGAAACTTTTATGCCTGCCGAGCCGAGTCTCCTGTACAGCATGTTTGCCTCCCTCTGTGGTTTCTGCCGATTTTACCTTGAACGGCGGGAATTGTGAAGGCTGATTGCGCTCGGGTTTGGCGGTGGCAGGGCTTCGCGCAGGGCGGACCTGGCGCCGGGGCGGATCGTTCCGGACAACCATGGAATGAGGTATGATTGCGACAAGGAGTCTTCCATGATCCATGAGACGATCGAGGTTTGGGGCAAGGGCGAATACCGCGGCGACATGGGGGACGGCTTCGCCCCCGTCCTGGAAACATATATTCTCGAGGGGATGAAGCGCCGCGCCGCCGTCCTCATCTGCCCCGGCGGGGGTTATGGCTTTCTCTCCCCGAGGGAGGCCGAGCCGATAGCTTTGCAGTTCAACGCGGCGGGCTATCATGCCTTCATCCTCCGCTACAGCGTGGCGCCCAGAAGGCATCCCCTGCCTCTCCTCGATGTTTCGAGGGCCATGTGTCTCCTCCGCGGCATGGCGGACTCCTGGAAGATCCACTCGGGGCGGATCGCGCTCTGCGGTTTTTCGGCCGGAGGGCATCTGGCGGCGAGCCTGGGCGTATTCTGGGACAAGCCAGTCTCGCTGGGGGCGCCGGGGATAGAGCCGGGGATGAACCGTCCCGACGCGCTGATCCTGAGCTATCCCGTCATCACCTCGGGCCCTTTCGCCCACAGGGGTTCCTTCGAGAATCTCCTGGGGCCTGGGGCCGGAGCCGCGGCCTTGGGGGCCCTGTCCCTGGAGCTGCGGGTGAGCCGGAATACGCCTCCCGCCTTCATCTGGCATACCTATGCCGACGCAGCCGTGCCTCTCGAGAACAGCCTGCTCTTCGCGGGAGCCATGCGCGCCGCCGGAGTGCCCTTCGAGCTCCACGTGTATCCCGATGGCGAGCACGGGCTCTCCCTGGCCACCGAGGAGACGAGCGACGAGAGGCGGGAGCCGAACCCCCATGTCGCCTCCTGGATGTATCTCTGCCTGGAGTGGCTCGCCGAACTCTTCGGGGGATGATTTCCCTTGACCGGCGGGCCTCGCGACAGCATTCTGGTTCCATGAGATTTTTCCACCTCTCCGACCTCCATCTCGGCAAGACCCTGAAAGGCTACGATCTTCTCGAAGATCAGGCCTATGTCCTCGACCAGGTCGTCGCGAAGCTGGCCGAGCTGGCGCCGGAGGCTCTTCTCATCGCGGGGGACATCTACGATAGGGCGATTCCGCCGGTCGAGGCGATAAGGCTTTTCGATGCTTTCCTGGGGAAGGCCCGCGCCGCGGTG
>CAZRYP010000424.1:0-481 GCA_964604295.1 uncultured Treponemataceae bacterium | reverse complement strand
ATCGGGAGGGGAGCGCGCGGCTGTCTGGGCCCTGCCCTTCCTGACCCAAGCCAGCGCGCCCTGGGAGGAACTGGCCTCGGCCGGGGCGGAAGGGGAGGCTGGAGGGAGCGTGGGTGCCGACGGGGGCGAAGGTGCCGCCGGAGGCGCCGCGCCAGGGCGTGACGCCTCCGGCGCTTCGATCCGCACGCAGCAGGAGCTCATGAGGCTCGCGACAACCTCGATCAGGAAGGCGATGGAGCCAGGGACCCTCAACATTCTCGTCGCCCATTGCTTCGCGGCGGGAGGGGTCGTCGGCGACAGCGAGCTGGCCTATGTGGGCGCGGCCGAGCAGGTGGACGCCGCCCTCTTCGAGGGTTTCGACTACACGGCCCTGGGCCATCTCCATTCCATACAGAGCTCGTCTCCCCGCGTCTGGTATTCGGGCGCTCCCCTCGCCTACTCGGTGAAGGACGGCGAAGGAGAGCTGGGCTTCCTTTCGGTC
>CAZRYP010000423.1:0-1819 GCA_964604295.1 uncultured Treponemataceae bacterium | reverse complement strand
CCGCCGCCTCGAGCCCGGCAAGGCACTTCCCGTATGCCTCCTCGCGTTCGGCACGAGCCTGAACCGCCCTGGAGAGATCCTGGAAAAGGGCCGTCCGCCTTCTGGCCAGGTCAGCGAGAGAGGAGAGCCCGGAGATGAGGCCCTGGAACCGCTCGATATCGGCGCGCAGGAGCTCTTCCTCATCGGGCCTTGGCTTCAGGGTTTCGAGCTCCCCTTTCATCCTGTCCAGTTCCGCGGCCCCGAGGGCGCAGTTGCCATCCAGGTCCTTCGAGCGGGTCCCGGCGTCGGCGAAGAGGGCAAGGGCCTCGGCGCGGCGCTTCCACACTTCCACGGCCTTGTTCAGCCTGAAAACCTCGCCCTGGGCCGCCGCCGCGAGTGAGACGCAATCCCTCGCCCTGGCCCGCTTCGACTCCACGAGGGGCCTGGCCGCCTCGAGCGCCGAAAGCTCGCCCGAGAGCAGGGCGGCGCGGCCGGCAAGGCCGGAAACCGCGGCCTTGGCCTTCAGGAAGGAACGAGAGAAGGGAGCCACGGCGGCCGCGGCCTTGGCCGAGGCGATCCGCGCCGCCCTGGCTTCCTCGGCCGGGCCTCTCTCCTCGAGCTGGAGGCGCGCCTTCGCCGCCTCGATCGCCCGCGCCGCCCGCGCGGCCCTTTCCCTCTCGCGCTCCAATACCCGCTCGCGGGCGGCGGCCTCCCCCATAACCCCCGACTCCAGCCCCAGCGCCTCCTCCAGTTCGCCCCTCAGCGAAGCCAGCCTCGCCTCGGGCTCCTCCCCCGCCTCCGCCGCCAGGCGCCCCAGCTCGGCTTCCAGAACCGAAAGCTCGAGCTTCGCCTCCTGCGTCCTCGCCTTCGCGATCCCCGCTATCCTCTCATGCAGACCGACCGGAAAGAGCTTTTCGAGCACGAGGCTCCTCTCCGTCGACTCCATTTCCAGGAATTTCTGGAAATCGCCCTGGGGGAGGAGGATTATCTTGGAAAATTCCTCGGCCGTGAGGCCGATGAGGGCCGGCACCTTCTCGTTCGTGTCCCTGACCCCGTCCGCCACCGGCCTCCAGCCCCCCTCGGCGCCCGAGACCGCCGCGAAGAGGGCCGCGGTCGGCGGAACATCGACGATGCCCCCTCCCCGCTTGGGCCTCGAAAAGGGAGCCGTGCGGAGCACCCTGTAGCCCGTCCCCGAAAGCGAGAACTCGAACTCCACGCGCGGCGCGTCGCCCGGCTTCGAAAAGTCCGACACGAACTCCGATTCCGAACCCTTCCTCGCCCCGGGAGCCTGGCCGAAAAGGGCATAGGTGATCGCGTCGAACAGGGTCGACTTGCCCGATCCCGTCTTGCCGCAGATGAGGAAGAACTCGCCCAGGGCGGAAAAGTCTATCTCGGCCCGCTCGCGGTAGGGACCGAAGTTCTCGAGAGCCAGCTTAATCGGCCGCATCGGAAGCCTCCCCGGCCATCGAGTCGAAGATAGCCGCCATCGCCTCCGAAGGCGGCTCCCCCGTCATCTCCCTGTGGAAGGCGAAAAAATCCTCCCTGGCCGTCTCCAGACGGTCGGGAGCCTCCAGGCTGTCCCGGGCGCGCCAGGGCGCGTCGTCCGCAAGCTCCCCATCCTCGCCGAAGCGCAGTTCGTAGGCCCTCTGCGGCACGCCCAGCAGCCGGGGATAGAGCGCCTTCAGCCTCTCCCCCGCGTTCATCACGGGCTCCTCGTCCAGCACGCGGACCTCGATATAGTCCCCGCGTTCGGCCTCGGGGAGGGGATTCGCGGTCAGGTCGTCGAAAAAGCCCGAAATCCTCCGTACCCGATGCAGGGGAAGAAGGGGGATGGTCTCCA
>CAZRYP010000422.1:0-1826 GCA_964604295.1 uncultured Treponemataceae bacterium | reverse complement strand
ACCTCATGCTCGGGGCGGCCTACATCCCCCACGCGAAGAACCGGACGGCGGAAAACCTCGAGAAGGAATTTTCCCTCTTTCCGATCCTGAAGGAGCGCGGAAAGCAGCTGGCGGGCACGATGTCCGGGGGCCAGCAGCGCATGGTGGCGATAGCCCGCGCCCTCATGTCCAACCCGAAGCTCCTCATCCTCGACGAGCCTTCGCTGGGCCTTCAGCCATCGATCGTGGCCGAGGTGTTCGAAGTGCTCAAGGAACTGAAGAAGACCGTCTCCATCCTCGTGACCGAGCAGAACGTGCGCGAGAGCCTCAGATCCATAGACAGGGGCTATGTGCTCGAAAACGGGAAGATCGTGATCCAGGACTCGGCGGAGGGGCTCAAGACCAATCCCTACGTGCTCAAGTCCTACCTGGGAATCTAGGAGATAAGGCATGGCGGATATCGTCGCGAACGGCGTCAGGCTGAGCTACGAGCTGTCGGGGCAGGAAGGCGAGGCTCTCGTCCTCCTCAACGGAATTGCCATGTCGATAGGGCACTGGAAGCCCTTCATCACCGCCCTGGGCGGCCGCTACCGGCTGCTGTGCCACGATTTCCGCGGCCAGACCCTGAGCGAAAAACCGCGGGGAAGGTACAGCCTCGAAGTCCACGCCGACGACCTTGCGGCCCTGATGGACGGCCTTTCGATCACGAGAGCGCACATCGTCGGCACGTCCTACGGTTCGGAGGTGGCGATGACCTTCGCCGTCGCCTATCCGGAGCGCTGCGCATCCCTGACGGTGGTGGACGGCGTGAGCGAACTGGATCCTGTCCTGAAGGCGGCCGTGGAGTCATGGATGGCCGCGGCGCTCTGCGACCCGCGTGTCTTCTACAGGACCCTGGTGCCCTGGACATATTCGTCGGCCTATATAGCGGCCAACGCCGACCTGCTCGCGCGGAGGGAGGATTCGGTGGCTTCGCTGCCCCGAGAATGGTTCGAGGGATTCGTCTCCCTCTGCAAGGCTTTCCTCGAGATAGACCTGACGCCGAGGCTGAATCGCATAACCTGCCCGTCCCTCATCCTCGTCGGCGAGCGCGACATACTCAAGCACCCGGGCTTCGCCAGGATAATCGCCGACGCTATTCCCGGCTGCAGGCTGGAAACGCTTCCGGGCGTCGGGCATGCCGCGACGATGGAGGTGCCCGCTCTCTGCGCGGCACGCTTCGAAGCCTTCCTGAAAGGAGTGACGCGATGACAAGCGCCTTCGTCATGGCATGCGGAATCCAGCTGTTCTACGTGGCGGCGGGGACGGGTTCCCCGATCGTCTACATCCACGGCAACGTCGCCTCGAGCAGGTGGTTTTCGCCCGTGATGGAAGTGCCGGGCTACGCGACCTACGCCCTCGACATGCCCAATTTCGGGCGCTCGCAGGAATTGCCGGGCGAGGTCGACATCCATGCCTACGCCGACTGCGTGAAGGAGTTCCTGGACGCGCTGGAGCTTGAGGATCCGCTGATCGTCGCGCACTCGCTCGGCGGGGCCGTGGCCCAGTCTCTCGCCATCCGTTACCCGGATCGCGTCAAGGCCCTGGTGCTCGTGGATTCCTCCTCTCCCAAAGGCCTTTTCACGCCTCCGGAACGGTACCCCTTCTACGAGATGATGATGAAGGACAGGAACATCGTGGCCAAGAGCCTCGCGATGATAGCACCCGGCCTGAAGGACCCCGCATTCCTCGAGGCCCTCGTCGACGACGCGATGAAGATGGCGGGAAAGGCTTGGGTAGGCCACGCCAAGGCGCTCTCCGCCTTCGATGTCTCAGCCGGCGCCGCTTCCTTCGGGAAACCGGTCCTG
>CAZRYP010000421.1:0-1831 GCA_964604295.1 uncultured Treponemataceae bacterium | reverse complement strand
GGGCTCTCCCTCGCCCGCCGGTTCCGACGGCAATCCCCTCGCCCATACCATGAACGGCGGCAACGTCTGGGTGAAGATAAACGGCGTCGCGGCGAGCGAATTCCTCATCAACGCCTACACGGCGGCCTCCCTCCGCGTTCCCGTCCTCTTCCTGGCCGGAGACGAGGCGTTGTGCGCCTTCGCCGAGGGCATGGGCTGGGGCGTGAGGACGGCGTCGGCGAGCAAGGGAGTCGGAAACGCGTCGATATCGGTGCATCCCAAGGTGGCCCAGCGCATGATAGGCGAAGGGGTGTCGGCCGCCCTCGCCGATCCTCCCTCCGTGGAGAAGCAATACATGCCCAGGCGCTTCGATGTCGAGATCCGGTTCAAGGAGCACTGGCTGGCCCACCGCGGCTCCTTCTTCCCCGGAGCCCAGAAGCTCGGCAGCCACGAAGTGGCCTTCAGCGCGAGCTCCTGGCGCGAAGCCCTTGTATTCCTCTTCTTCGTGCTCTGAGAGAGGGGCCGAGGTGAGCCTGGAACCGGCGCTCCGGTACGAAACCGCGAATTGCGCGGGCAAGAGGATCGTCATCACGGGAGCCAACGGCGGCATAGGAAAAGTTACGGCACGGGAGCTGGCGAGGGCCGGGGCGAACATCGTCATGGCCTGCCGCGACATCGCCGCGGCGGGGAAAGCGGCCGAGGAGATCAGGCGGCAGGCGGGGAACGGCGACATATCCGTTGTCCACCTGGATCTCGCCTCATTTTCGTCGGTCCGCGCCTGCGCGGGGATCATAGCCGAGCGCTGGGACAAGATAGACGTACTCCTGAACAACGCCGGCACCTATACCCAGGGCGACACCCTCACGGCCGACGGCATCCACCCCACGATGCAGGTGAATTATTTCAGCCCCTTCCTCCTCACCAGCCTCCTCCTGCCGCTGATCGCCGCCGCCGGGAGGGGAAGGATAGTCAACGTCACATCGGCGATGTACGCCATCGGGAGGATAGACCTGGGGAAGCCCGGCTTCATGGTTCGGAGGAACGGATTTTCCGCCTACGCGGGCTCCAAGCTCGCCCTGCTCCTCTCCACGATGGAATTGGCCGAGAGGCTCGCCGGCACCGGAATGACGGCGAACGCGCTGCATCCCGGCCTCGTGGACACGAAGATCATGAGGCTGGACAAATGGTACGACATCTTCATCAGGCTCTACATGGACATGAAGGCCGTGGACGTCGAGGAGGGGGCGAAGACCAGCGTCTACCTCGCGTCCTCGGGGGAAGTGGCCGAGGTTTCGGGCACGTATTTCGTGGACCGCGAGGCGATGCCGCCCAACCTCGGAAGGCGCTGGCTGGACATGCGCAGGGATCTCTGGGAGAGGACGGGCGCCGTCGTAGGGGCGGCGCCGCTCTCCCTTTCCTGAACCCTCCGGCTTGTGCCGGAATCGTCACATGACCGTGAGTATCCTCGCCCCGAGACGGAAGTCCGCGGGCAGGGCATCTATCTTCTGCGCCGAGCTCAAGGCTCCCGCGATGGCGAGGCCGCCGGCCGCGGCCAGGGCTTTCGCGAGCGCCTTGAAGTCGGCCGGGGAGGCCGCCAGGATCTCGTCGCGCATGGCCTGCCTGTCCGCCTGGGTGTAGCCCGTCATGTAGTGGACGAGGGAGGTGAAGCCCTTGGCGTCGGGCAGGAGATAGCTGTCGACGTTGCCTATCGTGCCTATTATGGAGCGGGTGAGCTCTTCCTCCGATATCTCCAGCTTCTCCAGGAATCCGGAAGCCTGGGCGAACACGTCGAGGGTCTTCTCGAGATTGGGATCTCGGTACGAGAGGAAGATGAAGACGCCGGAGTTCAGGT
>CAZRYP010000420.1:0-1834 GCA_964604295.1 uncultured Treponemataceae bacterium | reverse complement strand
CATCGGCCCATGCCCGCTCTTGTCAGGTGTTTTATCCCATCCGTGGTTTTGGCTCCCCGCCTGGCCGCCTCGCGCACCTCAGCCTCCGAAACCTGTTCGCAGCGACATACGAGATGTCCGCAGGCGGGATTTTGTCCGATTGCGACACTCCTCTCGTAATCTTTCGCGGAGCGGAAATGGAATGGGAGTGAGGCGCTGCCGTCAAAATCCGATTTTTCTGTCAAATCCAGCCCCGCGTTCGATAAAAGATCGAGTGTGTTTCGCGCTATCCCCGGCGAGGCGGTTATGCCCGGCGACGAGATCAGGGCGTGGATCAGAGTAGGGGAGATGGAGGAGGGGCCAAGATAGAAATCTCCCTTTTCGGCGAGGTTATTCGTTGTCTTGATGCCCGCGAAGGTCGTGATGATATCTTTTTCCGGTAAATCGGGCAGTATCCTTCTGCCCATTTCCAGGATGCAGCCCAGCTCTTCGCGGGTCACTCTCGTGTCGGTCCGGCTCTCCAGTTTCTGGAAACGGCCGAGACCGAGAATTATATTGCCGTGTACGGTGGGACCCATCGCCTGGCTGAATGAAGCATCCACCCCCGCGACGTAAATCAAGTGGCTGAGTATGGAAGAGACGGCGGAATCAAAGATGGCAAAAGTACCGCGTTCCCGGAACAATCTGATACCTATGTCTCCGGCCAAAGCGGCTATGCGATCGGCATACAAGCCCGCGGCGTTGATCACAAAACGGGATCGCAGCGTTCTTTGCCCTGTCGTGATGCTCCACAGGCCATCCTGTCCGCGGTCGAGGGATGTCGCTTCCTCGTCGAAGAAAGCCTCGGCCCCGTTCGCTCTCGCGTTTTCCACCAGCCCGAAAGCCCATTCGGGAGGATGGATCATGCCATTGTCGGTTGAATGTATGGCGAAGGTAAAATCGCGGGTCATGCGCGGTTCGAGTCGGGCAACTTCGTCATGGCTGATGATCCGGAAGCCCGTTTCTCCATTGAGGAAAGCCCAGTCGAGGCGCTGCCTTACCTGCCTTTCCTGCCCCGCATCGAGCGCGATGTTGATTTCGTCGGCTTCCCGATACCGCAGGCCGAGTTCGTCCGCAAGGATCCTGAACCGTTCCTGGGATCCGCGGCACAAGCTGGCTCGAAGCGATCCAGGCGGATTCATGTGGTTTCGGTGAATATATGACAGCGACGATTTTGTCACCCCGAATCCAGGCTGGGGCTCTTTTTCGATGACGGCGAGGTGGAGTTTGAAGCGGCTCAGTTCCCTGAGTATCATCGCCCCGACCATTCCCGCCCCGATCACCGTCACATCGTAGGGATCGCCCGGGTGGCGGTCTGCCACGTGAGAAATTCGGTTCCGCAATGTGGTATCCTCGCCCCATCCCACCGAAAGATGTCGGCTATAGTTTCTGCTTGTACCAGGAAAAATCCTGTCTGGGCGGCACGAATATATCGAGGTATTCCGCTTCCTCAAAAACCTCCCCCGAATGAGCCACTCCAGCTTTCATCACCATGACGTCTCCCGGTCCCACTATATACTCGCCTTCGCCCTCGATAGTCCATTTCATCTTTCCGCGAAGCATATTCGTGATCTGGTCGAAGTCATGGATATGCTTGTTCATGAGCTTGCCCGCGGGGCATGTGATCCTGGCCACCATGGCTTTGTCCGTCTGGACGATCTTGCCGAACACAAGCGGGTTCAGCTCTGCTTTTTCGAGTTTATCCCAATTATAAACCGGCATTTCCATCTCCCGTTGGCCTAAGACGTACCTCATGGTAGTCGGCGCTAAAACTGAAGTCAATTGCATTTAGGGCTGTTTTGGCTCATTTGCTTTG
>CAZRYP010000419.1:0-1845 GCA_964604295.1 uncultured Treponemataceae bacterium | reverse complement strand
GGAGCGCTTCCGCGCCATCTGCCAGAACGCCCTGGAAGGGTTGGCGTCCAAGAAGCTGAACCTAGAGATGCTCATCGAACGCCGCGCCCGGGCGCAGGAGCGCCGAGTCGTGCCCGAGACGATCGCCCGGTTCATGCGCGAGGCCGCCGAATCCGTTCCCCTGAGACTCAAGGTCGTGGAGACCCTGCCCTATGCCTTCGAGCCCGCCCGGACGCCGCCGGCCCTCCGCCGCTACGAGCGCGACCCGGACTGGAAGCTTCCCGTGCTCGCGAACCGTTATCCTCGCTGTTCGACGGACCGTGATACGGCGGAGAAGAACCGTCTTGAATGGGTCACGCCGGGACACCCCCTCTTCGAGGCGATCCGCAGGCACGCCTACGATCAGGCCGCCGATTCCTTCGGGAAAGGGGCCTGCTTCCATTCCATCCGGCATGATGAACCGTCGCGGATCGATTTCTACCGAGCCCGGGTGGTGGACGGCCTGGGGCAGGTCTTTCACGAGCGGCTTATTGCCGTGGAACTGACCGAAAACGGCAAGCAGCGCCTGCGCGAGCCGAATGTCCTGGGCAACTTCTCTCCGGCCCAACCCCCGAGGGAGCTTCCCGCTGTCGCCGTGGCGCCCGAGGCGTCGGCCTGGCTGCGTGCAAACGCCCTTCAGCCCTTCCTGGATGAAACCCGCCGGGAGCGCATCGCTGAGGTGGGGCGCATCGCCGAGCACGTGGAGCTGTCGCTGACGGAACTGCTCCTGAAGGCGGATGAGGAGATCGGGAAGGCGAACGAGGAACGCGAAAGGGGCGTCGCCGGCGCCGACGGCCGCCTGGCCCAGGCCGAAAACCGCCATGCGGATCTTCTGGCGAGGCGCGAGCGCCGCCGGAAGGAGTTGGAACAACAGGGGGCGCTTACGCTACAGGCCGTCGAAAGGATGGCCTCCGTCCTCGTCCTGCCCCATCCGGAGCGCGAGGCCGCGGATATCCGGCGGATGCAGCCGAACCCGGAGACCGAGACCGCGGCCATGCGGGTAGTCATGGAATACGAGCAGGCCCGGGGCCGCCAGGTTTACGATGTCCACGAGAAAAACCTGGGCTATGACGTCACGAGCCTCGATCTCAACTCCGGCGAGCTGCGCCTGATCGAGGTCAAGGGCCTCGCCGCCGCCGCGGGATCGATCCTGCTCACCCCCAACGAACGACGGGTGGCGGAGGACCGGCGCGACTGCTACTGGCTCTACGTCGTCACGAACTGCGCCGCGGACCCTGTGCTCCAGGAGCCCCTGAAGGACCCGGCCAGATTGGCCTGGCACGAGGTGAAAAAGGTCGCCCACTACTATCTTTCCGTGGACGCCCTGACGAAGCCGATGAAAGTGCGTGAGGATGAAGAACCGTACAGAGGAAATGAAAATCTGTAATCCCACATTAATGTGGGAATAAATGTAGGAATACCCGGATGGTTGTGCCGGAGGATAAACAGCCATACGGTAAGGGGGAGCCATGACGAAAAAGATCGAACCAAAGGAAAATGGCTTGTCAGTTCAGTACGATTCCATTCTTGGGGATATCTCTACGCTGATCGATGGGGCCAGACGTTCAGCGGCCCGGTCGGTGAACTGCGTCATGACGGCCGCTTATTGGTTGATAGGAAAGCAAACAGATTCGCCAGACACTGTCTGGCGAATCAGAAGGCATAGAGATTCCGCAGACATTGTCTGCAGAATCTGTTTTTCGAATGGTGGCGGAGAGTTTCCCCTTATCATGGTCGGCTTATGTCCGCCTACGCAGGAAAGGATAGAAAATGACCTCCCAAGTACCCCCATTTGATGATTTGTTTGCGACCTTGGACGACCTTCGA
>CAZRYP010000418.1:1640-1860 GCA_964604295.1 uncultured Treponemataceae bacterium | reverse complement strand
CATTTGCTCGGGTCTGCATCCTCCGCCGGACAAGCAGGCTATCTTGGATAGGGGCGCGGACGAATTCCTGCCCGAGCCATTTTCAAGAGAGCAATTGCTAGCTGCCCTGCAAAACGTCCTCGCCTCCTAGGAGAGAGCCCCGAAGGGTTGTTCGCTCACTTGCCCATGGCCTTGTCAATCAGCCGAGATGCCTCCCATACTGTCGCCGGTATAGAGATCC
>CAZRYP010000418.1:0-1630 GCA_964604295.1 uncultured Treponemataceae bacterium | reverse complement strand
TGGGGTAGGGAGACCAATCCCGCGACATCGATCAGACCCTGGATGTTTTAGCGGGCTACATTCATTCGGCCGCACCCAAGAACGCCGGGATCCTTCCGGCCGCCGGATCGCACTGGGCCTTGATACCGGGTGCGTCTATGGGGGCAGCCTGACCGCCTACTGCCTCGAAGAGGACCGCTTCTACTCAGTCAAGGCACGACAAGCCTATTACAGAGAACGGCCATAGCCTTCAGGTTTCGAGGCCAACCGCAAGAGTTTCGAGAGCTGGCTCATCAAATGGAACTGATCGCTCAAAACAAAGTACCACCTTCGACGCGATAACTCCTCCGCGAATGCGGAAAGTAGGGGAGACCCGGCCGGGGACTGCAATAGACGCATCCTCCTGGTCGAAGACGACTCCGAGATGCGAGACACATTGAACGAAACCCGCCGCCCAATAAAATAACCCATTCTTTATGACATAACACATTGTAAAGAACCTATTCTTTGTGACAGAATAGTCGCATGTTCGAAAGAAATATCGAGAAGGCCCCCCTGGAATGGAAGCAGCGCAGCAGCCGCAAGCCTCTGATATTGCGCGGCGCCCGCCAGACGGGAAAAACAACCCTGGTACGGAAGTTCGCCAATGAGTTCGATGGCTTTGTGGAACTTAACCTTGAGAAGGACGCTCACAAGAGATTGTTCATGGAGGTCAAGGACATACGGGATGTGGTCGGGAGCATCGAAGGGATTTCCAACCGGCGCATCAGTCCCGGCCGGACGCTCCTCTTCCTGGACGAAATCCAGAATTCCGCGCCGGCCATCAAGTTGTTGCGCTTCTTTCATGAGGAAATGCCCGGGCTTCACGTCGTTGCCGCCGGTTCGCTCCTGGAAGTCCGGATGAAGAGCGAAGGCTGGGCATTCCCGGTCGGCCGGGTGGAGTTCCTCTATCTCTATCCGGCTTCCTTCGAGGAATTCTTGCGGGCCCGAGGCCAGGACATTCTGCTGCAAAGACTCAAGGACCTTCGGGTGGGGCAGACGACTCCGGCCCCCATCCACGAAAAGCTCTCCGAGTTCGTCCTGGAGTACATGGCCGTCGGCGGGATGCCCGAGGCCGTCACCAGCTATCTGGCCGGAGGGCTGGTCGAGACTCGGAGATGCCACGAAGCGCTTTCGTCCTCGTTCAAGGAAGATTTCGGGAAATATGCCCGGGGGGCCGGGGCCGAACAACTCCGGGCGGTCTGGGACCGCGCTCCGTTCGAAGCGGGCGCCCGGATCAATTACTCGCGTTTGACCGGGGCCGGAAGCCGCCCGCGGGAGGTGTCGCAGGCCTTCGCCATACTGCATGATGCGATGCTGGTCGAGAGGATCCTGCCGACGGCCGGCATCGCGCCGCCGCTGGCCGCGAAGCTCAAGGCTGCTCCGAAGGCGCAGTACCTGGACATCGGCCTGTGCACGTATGCCCTGAACCTGACCCAAGAGCAGATCCGCGACAGGCTGGTGGCCTCCGATTTCAACGGCGGGCTTTTCGAGGCGCTGGCCGGGCAGGAACTCTTGGCGGCGGATTCCCGGCGCAGACGGCCGCTCTTCTTCTGGGTCCGCGAGGAGAAGGGGGCCTGCGCGGAACTGGACTTTCTCATCCAGGAGGGGT
>CAZRYP010000417.1:0-1878 GCA_964604295.1 uncultured Treponemataceae bacterium | reverse complement strand
TCGCCCAGGTAGCCCACCACGTGCCCCGCCTTCTTCAGGGCCAGAACAATCCGTTCCTTCTGGTTCGGCTCGATCTCGGCGAAGATATCGGTTTTCTCCGCCGCCCGTAACAGGGCCGGACCGCTCATCCTTTGGAGTTCCGGTCCGGTCAGGACAGCCGGATTCATAAGACCGATCCGGCGGCTCACGGCGGCCGCCACCAGGCGGTTGTCGCCGGTGATGATCTTCAGCGAGACGCCCAGTTCTCGGAGCCGCTTGACAGCCGCTTCCACACCCGCTTTGGGAGAATCGAAGAAAACCAGCATCCCCAGGAATGTCATGCCGGCCTCGTCCTTTTTGGAGACGGAACGGATGTCCCCCGTCTCCCGGTAGGCAACGCCGAGGACCCGGTAGCCCTCGCCGCTGAAGGATTCATACTGTTTGCGAATCCCGGGCGTTGCCTCTTGCATCTCCCGGATCGCGCCGGCGGCGTCTTCCGCCTGCGTGCAGATCTCCAGGATGCCGGCCAGCGGCCCCTTGGTGACCATGACGGCCCGCCCCCGGACGGAAAAGAGGATGCTCAGCCGTTTTCTTAAGAAATCGTAGGGAATTTCATCGAGCTTTTCATACTCCGCCGTGTCCCACTGCCGGAAGGCCCGAATGGCCTCGTCGATGGGATTCGCGTACCCCGTTTCGAAGAAGGCGTTCAGATAGGCGTACAGCAGGATCTTTTCGCCCGGTTGCCCCGCCGCATCCACGGCCGAATGAACGCGGGCCGACCCTTCGGTCAGGGTGCCCGTCTTGTCGGAACACAGGACATCCATGCTGCCAAAGTTCTCGATTGCGGCGAGCCGTTTGACGATGACCTTGTGAGCCGCCATCCGCCGGGCGCCGTGGGCGAGGTTGATGCTGATGATCGCCGGCAGCAACTGGGGGGTCAGGCCGACGGCGAGCGCCAGCGAGAAGAGAAAGGCCTCCAGGACGGGCCGGGCGAAATAGACATTGATGGCGAAGATTGCGATAACCAGGGTCAGGGTCGCTTCCATCAGTAGATACCCGAAGCGCCGGACGCCCCGTTCGAATTCAGTCTCCGCCGGTCTCAACCGGAGCCGTTCGGAAACGCCTCCGAATTCGGTGTCCTTTCCCGTCCGGCAGACCAGGACCCGCGCCGTTCCGCTGATGACGTGGGTTCCCATGAAAACGGCGTTCGTCCGACCGGACAGGGGCGTATCGGCAGGAAGAACGCCGGGCGTCTTTTCGACCGGATAAGTCTCTCCGGTCAGGGAGGCCTCGTCCACAAACAGGTCCCGTGATTCCAGGAGCAGCCCGTCGGCGGCCACCGAAACGCCGGCCTTGAGGAGGAGAACGTCCCCGGGAACGACCGTCTCCACGGGAATCCCGATAGCGGCGCCGTCCCGGAGCGCGTTTGCCTGAACGGACACCAGGGCGAGCAGGCGGTTGACCGCATCGGCGGCGCCCTTCTCCTGCCAGAAACCGAGGAAACCGCTGATCAGAACGATGGCAAGGATGATCAAGGCGTCCGCCACGTCGTGCAGGAAGAACGATAAGGCTGCGGCAAAAAGCAGCGTCAGGATGATGGGCGATTTGAACTGCCCGAGAAGGAGAAAAAAGGCGTTGTGCCTTTTTCCCGCGCGGATCCGATTCTCCCCGTGACCGGCCAGACGCCGCTTCGCCTCGGCCTGCGGGAGCCCTTCGCCCGAGCTCTCGAGGCTTCGCAGCAGCTCAGCGGCGGAGAGTCCCCAGAATGTCTGTAACGGGAATGGTTCCATCGTCCTACGAGTCCGTCGTCCTTCCGCTCTCTTCCAGGATGCGGATCTCCTCCGCCGTCAGGCCGTAGAGGTCTGAAACGAGGGTATCGATCTCGGCGTCGGTTGTGGC
>CAZRYP010000416.1:0-1879 GCA_964604295.1 uncultured Treponemataceae bacterium | reverse complement strand
TGCCGGTCTTGTGGTTGGGCATGAGTCCCTTGCGGCCCAGGACCATACCGAGCTTGCCTACGTCCTTCATCATGTCGGGGGTGGCGACGGCGACGTCGAAATCGAGCCAGCCGCCCTTGATCTTCTCGATCAGCTCGGCCTCGCCGGCATAGGCGGCCCCGAACTCCAGGGCTTCCTTCACGCGCTCGGGCTTGCAGAACACGAGGACTTTCTTCTCGCCGCGGAACTGGTTGGGGAGGACTACGGTGTCGCGGACCGACTGGCTCTTCTTGAGGTTGAGCCTGACGTGGACTTCCACGGTCTCGTCGAAGGCGGCGTACTTGGCTTCCTTCACGAGGGCGCATGCCGCGGCGAGCTCATATTCCTGGGTCCGGTCGATCTTCTTGACAGCTTCGAGATATTTTTTTCCGTGCTTCATTTTCTCAACTCCGTCTCTACGCCCATGGAACGGGCGGTTCCCGCGATGATGCGCATGGCCGCGTTGATGTCGTTGGCATTGAGGTCAGGCATTTTCTGCTTGGCGATCGCCTCGAGCTTGTCGAGGGGGATCTTCGCGACCTTCTGCTTGTGAGGAACCGGTGATCCCTTCTCGAGACCGCAGGCTTTTTTGATGAGCACGCTCGCCGGAGGAGTCTTCAGGATGAACGTGAAGGATTTGTCCTGATAGACGGTGATGATCGCCGGAATGACGAGACCTGGCTCCATGCTCTTGGTGCGCTCGTTGAACTGCTGGCAGAACATGGGCGCCGAGACGCCATGAGGGCCTAATGCAGGACCAACGGGCGGAGCCGGTGTCGCCTTGCCGGCGGGGCACTGCAACTTGACTACCGCGGTAATCTTTTTCTTGGCCATAGCCGTTCTCCTTTCGTGGTGTACCCGGCCGCAAAAGCGTCCGGGGTAGCGCCTTCGCGAATCGGGCGATGCCCTCTCCGCGCGCGATCGGCGTCAGCCGATCGCGACGCCAACGAAACGTATTCCGTTGGCGAAGCTCCCATCATTTGGAGTAAAAACCCCTATCTGAGAAGCTTCGCGAAAATCCTGAAGGATTTTCGCGCTGCCGCTTTTCAAAAGAACAGAGGATCGGGAAGCGCCTGGGCGCCGCCGTCCGCTGAAAACGCGAGGCTCCCTCGAAGGGAGCCGCAAATCAAACCTTTTCCACCTGGGTCATGTCGACCTCCACCGGCGTGGAGCGGCCGAAAATTCCCACCATGACCTTGAGCCTGTTCTTTTCGGGATTCACTTCGTCGATGACGCCCGAGAAGGACTCGAAGGGTCCTTCGATGATCTTGACCTGTTCGCCCGGGGCATAGGTCTGCTTCATCCTCACCTGGCGGTCGCCCTTGAGCTCGCCGGAACGCTGAAGGATGCGCCTCACCTCTTCGTTGGGGATGGGCTGGGGCTTGTTGCTGAGATTCGAACCGACAAAACCCGTGACTCCGGTGATTTTGCGCATGCCCGAACAGGTGGCCTTCCAGCCGTTGTCGGGCAGGTCCATCTCCACGAGGATATAGCCGGGAAGGATCTTGCGCGTTACCGTCTTCTTCTTCCCGTCCTTGACATCTGTCACCTCTTCGGTGGGAACCTTGATGTCGGTCACGATTTCATGGGAGAGGTCACCCGCATCGATCATCATGCGGATTGTCTTCTCTATCTTGTTTTCATAGCCAGAGTAGACATGAAGGATATACCAGGATTTTGCCATCCTCACTCCGCCTTAACGGAACACAACTTCGATACCCAGCACAAGGAGGAAGTCAATCAAGCCAAGCAGGAGGGCCATCCCGATCGTCGAGACCACGACGACCTTGGTGGAGGAAACGACATCTTCCCTGCTCGGCCACCCTACCTTGGCCAGTTCTGCGTAACTATCTTTGAAGAA
>CAZRYP010000415.1:0-1886 GCA_964604295.1 uncultured Treponemataceae bacterium | reverse complement strand
GGCGGGGGCGTAGGTGGGGAAGGCGGCAAGGCAGGGCGCCGCGGCCTGCGCAGGGGGCCGGGAAGGCTGCTGCGGGGCATGTTCGCGGAACCGGGGTGCTGCCGCGGCGCCGGGCGCGGCCCCGCGTCCAGGAAGCCCGCATGAAGAGAACGATACTCGTCGCCCTCGCGGGCAATCCCAACGCAGGCAAGACGAGCCTCTTCAACGCCATCACGGGAGCCCACCACAAGGTAGGCAACTACCCCGGGGTGACCGTCGAGAAACGCGAAGGCATATGCGAGTATCGCGACGTCCGCTTCCGGATCGTCGACCTGCCCGGCATCTACAGCCTCACCGCCTATTCCCTGGACGAAGTGGTGACGCGCGACTTCCTCATAGAGGAAAAGCCGGACATCGTGATCGATGTCCTGGACTCGACGAACCTCGAGCGCAACCTCTACCTCTGCCTCCAGTTCCAGGAACTCGGGATTCCCGTGGCAGGTGCCCTCAACATGACGGACGAGGCCGAGGCGAAGGGTCTGCGCATCGACGCGAAAACCCTCTCCGAAACGCTGGGCATTCCCCTCGTAAAGACCGTCGGCACGAGCGGGGTCGGCGTCGAAGCCCTCCTGGATTCCATACTGGACGTCCTCGGGACCTCGCCCGCGGCCCCCAGGCCCCTCAAGGCCCCTGGCTACGGCGCCGAGATCGAATCGAGGCTCGGCCCCCTGACCGAAGCCATAGCCTCGGACGCGGGCTTCGCCGGGCGGTACCCTCCTCGATGGATCGCCATCAAGCTGCTGGAGAACGACGCCAACGCCCTCAAGAAGCTGGAGCAGCACGCCGAAGGCGCCTCGATCGGCGAAAAGGCCGCCGGGGACAGGGTCTGGCTGGCGAAGCATTACGGAAAGGAATCCGAGATCGTCGTCACCGAGCAGCGCTACGGCTACATCAGGGGCGCCCTCATGGAGGCGATCAAAAAGGTGCCCGTGGCCCACGCCCCTGCCACGGAATTCATCGACAGGATCCTGATGAACCAGGTTCTCGGCCTGCCCATCTTCTTCTTCATCATATGGGGCATCTTCAAGCTCACCTTCGCCCTGGGCGAATACCCCGCGGCCCTCCTGGAGGGCTTCTTCGAAGTCCTGTCCTCCGCCGCCCACGCGGCCATCCCGCCCGGGCTCCTCCAGTCCCTCGTCCTCGACGGCATCATCCACGGCGTGGGCGGCGTCTTCTCCTTCGTGCCCCTCATCGTGATCCTCTTCCTCTGCATCTCCATCCTCGAGGACACGGGCTACATGTCGCGGGCCGCCTTCCTCACCGACAAGGTCCTCCACGCCTTCGGGCTCCACGGCCAGTCCTTCATGCCCCTGATGCTCGGCTTCGGCTGCACCGTGCCGGCCCTCATGGCCACCAGGACCCTCAAAAGCCCCCGGGACAGGATAGCCACCATCCTCGCCGTGCCCTTCATGAGCTGCGGCGCCAAGCTACCCGTCTACGTCCTCCTCGCGGGAACATTCTTCCCGAGAAACGCCGACAACGTCGTCATGGCGGTCTACCTGGGCGGGGTCGTCCTATCGATGCTCTCCACCATCTTCCTCCGCAAGACCGTTCTCAAGGGGCAAACCACGCCCTTTGTCATGGAATTGCCGCCCTACAGGCTTCCGACCTGGAGGGGGATTTTCTGGCATGTTTGGGGCAAGACCTGGAACTATATGAAAAAAGCCGGGACCATCATCCTCGCGGCATCGATGATGATCTGGCTGATCACCACCTTTCCCGCGCCTCCGAAGGCAAGCCTTCCCGCGGGAGCGGAGGCCAGGGAGCTGTCGGAATACAGGCTCGAATACAGCATCGCGGGAAGGATAGGAAAATTCCTGGAACCGGCGATCAGGCCGCTCGGCTTC
>CAZRYP010000414.1:0-1890 GCA_964604295.1 uncultured Treponemataceae bacterium | reverse complement strand
TATGAGACTGTCGCATATCCGACCTCCAAGAACAGGCTGCACCCTATTCACCAAGGCAAAATTCCTTTAGAAATCGTCATATTCTCTAGTCTCGCAAAGTCCGAACCGCGCCGATTGGACTCCAAGATATGCGACACTCTCGGAAGCATGAAGCATCCCAGGATGTCGCATAAAACTCGCCAACGAGTACCGGAATCCGCGATGACATGTCAGGCAGTTTTTCTATAAGATGAGACGGATGCCAAAAGTCCTCTTCCTATGCACCGGCAACTCCTGCCGCAGCCAGATGGCGGAGGGCTGGGCCAAGGCGCTCAAGAGCGCGGAGGTCGAAGCCTATTCCGCAGGCGTTGAACCCAAGGGGCTGCATCCCTTGGCCGTAAAGGTGATGGCCGAGGCGGGCGTAGACATCTCCGAACAGCGGTCCAAGCACGTCCGCACCCTGAAGGATATTCCGTTCGACTACGTCGTCACCGTCTGCGACAACGCACGCGAAAGCTGCCCTCTGTTCCCTCTCAAGACGAAGATCATCCACGCGGGGTTCGAAGACCCCGCCGCAGCCAAGGGAAGCGAGGACGAGGTCCTGTCCGTGTTTCGGCGGGTCCGCGATGAAATGCGTGACTTCGTCCAAGGTCTGCCGCAGAAGCTGAACCCAGGGAGTTCGACATGAAGCTCGGAGGCAACCCATGAAACTCGGCATCGTCGTCTACTCGACGGACCCGGAAACGGTCTGGAACGCCTTCCGCCTCGGCGTGTTCTCCCTCAAGCAGGGCGACGCGGTTCGCGTCTTCCTGCTCGCCAAGGGCGTGGAGTGCGAGAAGCTCGATATGGACAAGTTCAAGGTCACGGAGCAGATGCAGTCCCTGGTCGACGGCGGCGGCAAGATCCTCGCCTGCGGCACCTGCCTGAAGCTGCGAGGTTCGAGCGGATCTGAGCTCTGCCCGCTCTCGACCATGAAGGACCTGTACGAGCTGATCCGGGATTCGGATAAGGTCGTCACCTTCTAGACCAGAAAACACAGCCATGGAGTTCGTAGTCGTCGCGGCGGCAGCGCTCTTCACCTCGGCTCTAACCATGTACTCGGGGTTCGGCCTGGGCACACTCCTGCTGCCGGTATTCGCGCTCTTCTTCCCAGTGGACATGGCGGTGGCCGCCACCGCGCTCGTGCATGGGGCCAACAACGTGCTCAAAGCACTGCTTCTCGGCAGGCTGGCCGATAGGCGCGTAGTGCTGCGGTTCGGCATCCCTGCCATCCTGGCGGCATTCATCGGGGCCTGGCTGTTGGCCGTCGTGTCGAAGCTCTCTCCCATCGCGACCTACGAGCTTCTCGGGAAAGCCGCGGTCATCACACCCATAAAACTCGTGCTCTCCGTCCTCATGCTAGCCTTCTCCGCGCTCGAGCTCCACCCGCGGTTCGAGGCTCTCCAGTTCGACAGCAGGCACCTGCCGGCAGGAGGCGCTCTATCGGGCTTCTTCGGCGGACTTTCGGGACACCAGGGCGCTTTCCGTTCGGCCTTCCTGGCCAAGGCCGGCATCACCCCAGAATCCTTCGTGGGGACCAACGCGCTCATCGCACTGCTCGTCGACCTGACGCGCCTGTCGGTCTATGGGGCTGTCCTGTTCGGAGGGAAGCTCCCGAGCCTGGCCGGGACACGCGAGGGTTGGATCATCGCGACCGGGACATTGGCCGCATTCACCGGCGTCATCGTCGCCAAGAAGTTCCTGCACAAGGTAACCATGAAAGCCGTGCAGCGCCTCACGGGCGGCTTGCTTATCTGTATCGCCCTGCTCCTGGGGTCGGGCGTCATCTAAAGGCCGCGCCTGCCATTCATTCCTGCCGAATCTGGACCCGCCCCTCGGCATCCCGGTACAGCGTCATCCCGCGCTTCTGAA
>CAZRYP010000413.1:0-1895 GCA_964604295.1 uncultured Treponemataceae bacterium | reverse complement strand
ATGGCGTCTATGGCGTCATCGGAGAATACGAGGTCCACGTCGTCTATCTTCAAAGAAGCCTGATATTGCTTCAGCACGGCGTTCCTGGGTTCGGTGATGATGCGCTTCAGCTCCTCCCGCCCCAGATCGTCGAGCGCGACATGGATGGGCAGGCGGCCGATGAATTCGGGAATCATGCCGAACTTGATGAGATCGTCGGGATGCAGGTGGGAGAATATCTCGCGGAGATTCTTCTCGCTGTGCAGCTTTATATCGGCCCCGAACCCCAGGGAGTGGCTGGATACCCTCGATTCTATGATCTTGTCGAGGCCTACGAAGGCCCCGCCGCAGATGAAAAGAATGTTGGTAGTGTCGATCCTGAGGTATTCCTGGTTGGGATGCTTTCGCCCTCCCTGGGGAGGGACATTGGCCACGGTGCCTTCGATGATCTTGAGGAGAGCCTGCTGCACGCCTTCTCCCGACACATCGCGGGTTATCGAGGCGTTCTCGCTCTTGCGCGCGATCTTGTCGATTTCGTCGATGTAGATGATGCCCCGCTCCGCGGCCTCTATATTGCCGCCCGCGGCCTGGATGAGCTTGAGAAGGATGTTCTCGACATCCTCGCCGACGTAGCCGGCTTCGGTGAGGGTTGTGGCGTCCGCTATGGCGAAGGGGACCTTCAGCTTCTTGGCCAGAGTCTTGGCGAGGAGGGTCTTGCCCGTGCCCGTGGGACCTATCAGAAGTACGTTGGCCTTTTCGATCTCGATGTCCGAGTCGGCCTTCTGCCTGTGCTGTATGCGCTTGTAGTGATTGTATACGGCGACGGAGAGCACCCGCTTGGCATTCTCCTGTCCGATGACATAGGAGTCCAGGAAATCCTTGATGAGCCGTGGCTTGGGCACATCCTCGAGGAAGGTGGAAGATATTCTCTGCTCCTCCTCCAGGAGGATTTGGGCGCAGACCTGGACGCATTCATCGCAGATGTTGACGGCGGGGCCGGCGATGAGCTTCTTCGCGAATGCGCTGCTCTTGCCGCAGAAGGAGCAGAAAGTCTCCGGCTCGGCCTGCTCAGGCTTTTTGGATTTGGCCATGCTTCCTGGACTCCATGATTTTATCGGCGAGGCCGTATTCTATCGCTTCCTTCGCGCTCATGTAGAAGTCTCTCTCCATGTCGGAGGAGAGCTGATCGGTGGTCTTGCCGGTATGGCGCGCGAAATACTCGATGGTGAGTTTCTTGAGGCGGAGGATTTCGCGGGCCTGAAGGCTGATGTCGCTGGACTGGCCCGAGGCGTTTCCCCAGGGCTGGTGGATGAGTATCCTCGAGGAGGGAAGGGCGAAGCGCTTCCCCGGGCTTCCGCATGCCAGGATGAGAGCGGCCATGGATGAAGCCTGGCCCAGGCAGATCGTCTGCACATCGGGCTTGATGTATTGGATGGTGTCGTATATCGACAGTCCCGCCGTCACTGATCCGCCGGGGCAGTTGATATAGATGGAGATATCCTTTCCGGGATCCTGGGATTCGAGGAAAAGAAGCTGGGCCACGAGAAGGTCCGCGGTGATGTCGTTGATCTCCCCGTCGATGAATACGACGCGGTCCTTGAGAAGGCGGGAATAGATATCGTAGGATCGTTCGCCGATGCCCGTCTGCTCTATGACGATCGGCACGAGGTTGTTCATCTGTTCATGCATTGGCAGTTTCCTTTGGGAAATTATAAAGCCCGTCCGGCGGGACAGGCTCTTATAAACTACTCATTCCTGCGCATGAAGTCCACAAAGGCGACCGGCTCGCCGGTCTTGACCGTCGCGCTCGCGAGGACGGAATCGAAGAACTTGTTCTCGCGGATCCTTTCCTTGAGATAGTCGACCGACTGCCTTTTTTCGTACTCGGCTTTCACTTCTTCGACGGACATGGCCGT
>CAZRYP010000412.1:0-1897 GCA_964604295.1 uncultured Treponemataceae bacterium | reverse complement strand
GAATATGGGCGCCGAGAACAGGAGGCTGTCGAAGGAATCCAGGACACCCCCCCTGCCGGGAACGAGGGAGCTGGAGTCCTTGACGCCTGCCGAACGCTTGAGCGCGCTCTCCACGAGATCGCCCAGGATCGCCGAGCATGCCATGGCGAGACCCAGGAAGAGCACTCTCGAGGGAGAGCCGAAGCCGCTTCCCGGAAAAAGTGAGTAGGAGAGGAGAGCTGCCGCGAGAGAGCCCGTTACGCCGCCGATGAAACCGGCCATGCTTTTACCGGGAGATACGGCGACGATGCCCCTTTTCCTGCCCAAGGTGATCCCGACAAGCCATGCCAGGCTGTCGTTGCCGAAGGTCATGAGGGTGAAGGTGAATACCGGCGCGGCCATCTGTCCGAAACAGGATGTGATGTACACGAGGAAGGAACTCAGCACGCCGCAGTAGAAGAACACGAAGAGGGACGCGGCGGCCTTGGAAAGAAGGTCGGGGAAATCCTCGGCCTTGGCGAAAGCGAGAGGGGCGATGACGGCGAGGCTCCCCAGCAAGGCGGCGGCCAGGACTATTTCGAGAGGGGAGGGGGCGTTCGGAAGGACTCCGGCCAGAACGGGCGCGAAATAGGCGAGCAAGGTGGCGGCCAGGGAGAGGAACAGGACATAGCCCTTGTTCAGATGGGTCTTCTTGATGGCGAACATGGCCGCCGCTTCGTTTATCCCGAATACCTGGAGTCCGAGGACCAGAAGGACGAGCGCGATGTTCCTCCCGAAGGAGAAATAGAGTTCCACGGCGATGAAAAGGGGAACGCCTACGAAAAACACCAGGAGGCGCTGTATGGTGTTCCTCGTCATTTGGCGGCTCCGAAGCGCCTGTCGCGGGATGCGTAATCGCTGAGCGCTGCTTCCAGTTCCACTCCGCTGAAGTCCGGCCAGAGGCTGTCCGTGAAGTAGAGTTCGGAGTATGCCGATTGCCAGAGCAGGAAATTGGAAAGACGCATCTCGCCTCCAGTCCTAATGATGAGATCGGGATCGGGAATTTCGGGGTGATCGAGACCGAGGCGAATGGCTTCCTCGTCGGAAAGCACGGGGGAGGCTGGGGTTTGACCGGGACGGGCGAGCCGCCTGACGGCTCTCGCTATCTCGTCTCTTCCGCCGTAGTTGATCGCCAGGTTCACCACCATCCCCGGCAGGGAAGATGTGTCCTTCTGCACCGAGTCGAGTTCGGCGAGGATTTCGGCCGACAGTCCTTCCCTCGATCCTGAATGGACGACCTTGATCCTGTTCGTACGGTAGAAGTCGAGTTCGGCGGAAAGATGGTTCCGGATGAGCGTCATGAGGAATCCCACTTCCTCACGCGTCCGCTTCCAGTTTTCCGTCGAGAAAGTGTAGAGCGAGAGATAGCGTATCCCCAGGCGTGAGGCGGCGGCGACGATTTTCTTGGCTGCGGTCAGGCCTTGCCTGTGGCCTTCGGTCCTGGGCAAGCCGCGTTTCGTCGCCCAGCGGCCGTTTCCATCCATGATGATGGCGACATGGTCGGGAAGGGTGGGGCTTCTCATGAGGACGTCGATGGCTCTCTGGCTTGAATGCGGGACATTCAGACTTCCATTATCTCTTTTTCTTTTTCCTCGAGGACTTTGGCGATCTGGACGATGTAGGCGTCGGTCAACTTCTGGAGTTCTTCCTCTTCCTTCTTCAGGAGGTCCTCGGCGACGCCGCCGGCCGACTGCTGCTTCTTCACGTCTTCGAGCCCGTCCCGCCTGATGTTGCGCACCGCCACACGGGACTGCTCGGCGATGGCTTTCGCCGACTTGACCAGCTCCTTTCTCCGTTGTTCGGTGAGGGGGGGGATGGCGATGCGGATGACCTTGCCGTCATTGGATGGGTTCAATCCCAATTCTGATTTGAGTATGGC
>CAZRYP010000411.1:0-1900 GCA_964604295.1 uncultured Treponemataceae bacterium | reverse complement strand
ATAGCCGATGAGGCCGAACAGGATGAGAACCGCTGATATGATAGCCGAAGGAATGAAGAATCGGCTGAACCGGATGACAGGTTTCATTTATTTGATCCTCCAGCTGATGGAGAGGCTCTTTCTGCCAAGAACTTCGGTCTCGAAGTCAAAAATGAGCCTCGATACGAAGAGCGAGGTGAAGAGACTGGTCATGTTGCCGATCGCGAGGGAAATCGCGAAGCCCTGGATCGGACCCGAACCCAGTTGCGCCAGGAAGAGGGCGGCGATTATCGTCGTGATATTGGAGTCCATGACAGCCCAGAATGCCTTGTGGAAGCCCGCCTCTATCGCGGCCTTTCTCGTCTTCCCTCCCAGGAACTCTTCCTTGATGCGTTCGAAGATCACGACGTTCGCGTCGACCGCCATGCCGACCGTGAGTACGAAGCCGGCTATCGAGGGCAGGGTGAGGGTCAGCTTGAAGGCGGTGAGCACCGAAAGCATTATATAGAGGTTGAGGAACTGGGCTACCGTGGCGTTGACGCCGGCGCCCTTGTAATAGGCGAACATGAAGATGAAGACCGCGAGAAGGCCGACGATGATGGCTCTCTGGCCCTGGATGATGGCATCCTCGCCGAGCGAGGCGCCGATGGCCTGTTGGTTGGCCACCGTCAGGGAGAGGGGAAGAGCGGCGGTCCTCAGCAGGGTGGCGAGGTTCTGGGCTTCTTCGGTATCGAAGCCCGTGATCCGCACCGATTCGCGGATGGGTTCCTGTATTCTCGCGTAGGACTTGACCCTGTCGTCCAGGATGACTGCCATGGACTTTCCGACGTTCGCGCTTGTCAAGGCGTAGAAGAGTTCCCCGCCCTCCTTGTCGAGCGCGAAGTTGGTCTCCGGGGTGCCGGTGATCGGGTCGCTGGACACCGTGGCGCTCTGGACATGGCTTCCATCCAGGCCGGGCTTGCCTTCGACGACGAGGTATTCGCCGGTGAACTCATCGAGGCCGTAGCTGTCCTTCGTGTAGACCTTCCTGATGAGCTTGCCGTCGGGCACGAGGCCCGGTTGGGATACGGTCATCGTCCTTTCATCCACGCCTAGGGGGTTGGTGTTCAGGAAGGAATCGAGGGCGGCGGTGGCTTCGGAGTCGACAATATAGAAGCCGAGGTTGCCTTTGCCCATGATGATGGAGTTGATCCGATCCGGATCGGCCGTGCCGGGGATTTCCACGTAGATCTGGTCTTCGCCCTGGCGCCTGATGACGGGTTCGGTGAGCCCGAACTGGTCGATGCGGTTGTTGAGGACCTCGACTGCCCGCTGCATCGAATCCTCGCGCTCGGAGCTGGACACCGCGTGCCCAAGCCTTTCCGACAGGGCATCCATGTCAGCCTGGATGATGACCGACATGCCGCCGGCCAGGTCGAGGCCGAGCTGGACCGCGTTCCCGTGAAGGTTCTTGAGATTGAGGACATGTTCCCTGTATTTCGCCTCCACCGCGTCGAACATGGCGCGTTCGCTCGAGAAAGCCAGGAGGATGTTGGCCGCGCTCCAGTCCTTCGGAGCCGCCCGCTTCGAGTCCTTGTAGGCTTTTTTCGCGACGAGGGTGACGGCATCGTAGAGCCGGGAGAGGTCGGCAGCATCGCCGGCAACCGCTTTCTGCTTGATGTCCAGCAGGGCCGAGTAGGCCATCCTGCGGGAATAATCGCGAATCTGCTCGCGCGAGCCGACCGCCGTAGCCTGATCTTCCTTGGGAGTCAGGAAGTACCATTCTATCGACGGGAAAAGAAAGGCGAAGGCCACGGCAAGCACCGCGAGCACGAGGATCAGACGACGGATTTTACTCATTCCGGTAACTCCACATTGTGTATCGCATTGACATGGCCCGACATCAGGCTCCGACGCCTCAAGGGGGGCGCAGGGACGCTTG
>CAZRYP010000410.1:0-1906 GCA_964604295.1 uncultured Treponemataceae bacterium | reverse complement strand
ACGGCGGCGCGCGCGTCGCCGGTTCCGCCCGCGGCGCAGGAGGCGACGGCAGCGCCCGCCTCACCTCCTGTGGCGAAGGCTCCGACCGCTGCCGTCGCCGAGCTCCTGGATCTTTCCACGGGCAGGCTTTCGAAGGAAATCCTCGATATCGCCCTTCGCACCCTGCCCGCCGACATCAGCATCATCGATGAACACGACAAGGTGCTCTATTATTCCGATTCCCCGCACAGGCTATTCCCCCGCAGTCCGGCGGCCATCGGGCGCAGCGTCCAGAACTGCCATCCCCAAAAATCCGTGGACACGGTCAACAGGATCCTCGACGCATTCAAGAACAAGGAGAAAGACAAGGCCAGGTTCTGGATCGAGATGGGCGGACGCTTCATCCTCATCGAGTACCATGCCCTGTACAGTTCTGACGGCCTCTACAAGGGCACACTGGAAGTGAGCCAGGATCTGACCGAGTTGAGGGCCCTCAAGGGCCAGCGCCGCCTTCTCGACTGGGAGTGAGGGCGGGGCAGGCCATACAAAACAGGCGGACGGACGGGCGGGCAACCGCGCACCGCCCGCAGCGCCGCCTTTCAGAACAGGAAAGGACCTGGCTGGTCGGGATTCTTGCCGAAGCAGGTGACCTCGTCGATGCTCCCGACCTTCGGTCCCTGCAGAAGGGCGAAAAGGGCTCTCTCGATGCCGATCCCGCCTCCGAAAGTCTGCGGGAAGAGGGATTCACCGCCGGGACTCCTTGCCGCCACCGCGGAGAGGAAAGGTCCATAGCCCTCCAGCTCCTCGATATTCCCGATTTCGCCGTTTCCGTCGAAGCGCGGCGCTCGGGAGAGAATCCCATTCTGCAGAAGCCTCGCGATAATGGCGGGATAGAACCATTCCCTCAGGCCTCCCGACAGCACCTCGAATGCCTCCCCGCGCGATCCGTCGATATATTTGGCAGCCGCGCAGAGGTCGTAGTTGAATACCTGCTTCGACGTGATCTCCGAGGCCGCGGTCACGGAGCCGTCCCGCTTGAGGAATGGATAGACGAGGTCATAGTTCTCGCGAAGGAGCCCCAATACCCAGAAGAACTGGGTTCCGGCGGCCGCGCCCAGCCTCGCCTCGAGCCCTTCGTCGCCGCCTGACTCGTCCTTGTAGAAGCGCGGAAAGGGCTTCTGCGGCACTTCGAGGGTCACGCCCAGGGAAGCCAGGCATTCGGGGCACATCGCCTTCACCTTCCTCACGGTGAAGATGATGAGATCTTCGAAGAAATCCAGGGCTTCATCCCTTTGCCTCTTCAGGAGGAGGGAGACTTCATCGGGATTGTCGAAGTAGTCGTCATCGGATATTCTCAGACCTCGTTTCGCTTCCACATCCATTTGGGAAAAATCGATAAGGTACTTCCTCTTCCTGGCCAGGTCCTCATGGGGCAGCTCCAGCCTTATGTTGGGGGAATCGATGAAAACTCCCTTCAACGCCGGATTCATGCATGCGAGAAACTTCGAGTAGATCATGGAATGAGTGGTGTGATAGGGAACGCCCAGATAGCGGATGACGGGCACGTGCTCCACGTCATGGCAAAGGGGATCGGTGATGGGGGAGAGCGAAACCCGGTCGATGTTCACCAGGCCCCGTTCCGCCAGGAATTCCTCCATGCCGAGGACGAACATCGTGCGGATCGCCAACACATCGGCGAGCAGAGGATCCTGCCATTTTTTGAGATAGCGGTCCCCCAGCGCCTGCCCGAAGGAAGTTCCCTGCCTCAGCAGACTCCCCTGCCATTCCGCGAGGGCTGAACCGATGGAGGCATGGCTCTCGGGTACTGCATATTCATACGTACTCTGGATGCTTTTCATAGTCTTCTCCCCTTCTTGCGAATTCTCATCGACCTTTCTTCCACGGCCGCGTTCTGCGGCCTTTCCAT
>CAZRYP010000409.1:0-1912 GCA_964604295.1 uncultured Treponemataceae bacterium | reverse complement strand
TATGAGTATCAGGATCGCGGAAAGCAGGGTGAACTTATAGGCGGCGATTTTTATCATACACGTTGACTAAAAATAACGGAGCGGGACTCAAGGGTCAATCCCTCCCTCCTTCCCAGGAGGCGCACGAACCCTGTCCGTACTTCAATCCACCTGGAAGCAGCTGGGCTCCTCGGCTTGCACGATGATCTTCCTTCCACCAGGAATGTGCAGTTCCCGCCTGCCTTCAAGAAGATAGTCGTTGCGGTCGTCCTGCACGGTGACCCACAGCAGGCCGTTGTTGCAGGTGAGCCTCCTCTCCCTTTCGAGATTGAAGGCGAGGATGTCATCCTTGTCGATGCAGCTCGGGACGGCGCTGGCTATCACCCGGTCCGGGCCGGGGGAGCGCTTGCGGGCATGGTTCATGGGGAACATTTGAAACCTCCGGTGGATTCGGCAGAATCCATCAACACTTCAATATATTAATGATTTTGAATAGAGAAAAGCGAAGATGGCCCGGGATACGAAAAGGGACAGCCTTTCGGCTGTCCCTCGGGGTCATGACACTCTCTGAATTTAGAAAGGCCTGTCCGCGATGTAGCGGTATTCCCTGAACCTGCGTTCGATGAGGGAGCGCTGCTTCGCGAGGAGGGTCGCGGCCCTTTCGGGATTGGCTTCCCTCAGGGACTTGAACCGCACTTCGGCGTACATGTAGGCGTCGAGCTTGGAGAAGTCCGGCTCCTTGGAATCGAGCTGGAATGGATTCTTGCCCTCGGCCTTGAGCCTCGGATCGTAGCGGTAGAGGGGCCAGACGCCCGAGTCCACGGCCGCTTTCTGCTGGTTCATGCCCTTCATCATGTCGATGCCCTGATTGATGCAGTGGGAGTAGGCGATGATGATCGAGGGACCGTTGTAGCTCTCGGCTTCCCTGAAGGCCTTGATGGTCTGGGACATGTTGCTTCCCATGGCGATCTGGGCGACATAGACATAGCCGTAGCTCATCGCGATCATGCCCAGGTCCTTCTTCATGGTCTCCTTGCCCGAGGTGGCGAACTTGGCGATGGCGCCTATGGGTGTGGCCTTGGAAGCCTGGCCGCCGGTGTTGGAGTAGACTTCCGTGTCGAGGACGATGATGTTGACGTTCTTTCCCGAGGCTATCACGTGGTCGAGGCCGCCAAAGCCGATGTCATAGGCCCATCCGTCGCCGCCGATGATCCAGACCGATTTCTTGATCAGGCTATCGGCCACATTGACGAGTTCCTTGGCCCATTCAGCCTTGACGCCCTTGAGTGCGGCCTTGAGCTCGGCCACATCGGCGCGCTGCGTCTCGATAGCCTCGTCGCTCTCCATCGTGTTGGCGAGCAGCTTGTCGGCGAGTCCGTCAGCCACGCCCTTGCCCTTGGCCGCGGCCAGGAGTTCGCGCGCATACTCGGTCTTCTTCTCGGTGGTGAGCCTCATGCCCATGCCGAATTCGGCCGCATCCTCGAAGAGACTGTTGGACCATGCCGGTCCGCGTCCGTCGGGGCGGGGGGGATAGGGCGGGGTGGGCAGGTTGCCGCCGTAGATCGACGAGCAGCCCGTGGCGTTGGCGCAAAGGGCGCGGTCGCCGTAGAGCTGGGTCATCAGCTTGAGATAGGGAGTTTCGCCGCAGCCCGCGCAGGCGCCGGAGAACTCGAAGAGGGGACGCTTCATCGCGATGCCCTTGGGCAGGGCGAGGTTGAGATACTTGGCGGGCGTATCGGGGATGGCCATGAAGAAGTCCCAGTTGGCCGCTTCCGCGTCGCGCAGCGGGGCCTGGGCCTCGAGATTGATGGCCTTCCTGCCGGCGTTGGCCTTGTCGTTGACGGGGCAGATGTTCACGCAGGCGCCGCAGCCCGTGCAATCCTCGGGAGCGACCTGGAGGGTAGCCTTGAGGCCGGCGAGTTCCTTGCCCTTG
>CAZRYP010000408.1:0-1913 GCA_964604295.1 uncultured Treponemataceae bacterium | reverse complement strand
GCCGGTTTGCACAAGATCAAGTTCCAGGACATGAGTTTCTCGGTATACCGATCATCCAACGAAGAAACCGTTTCGGGTTCACTCGGCGATCCATTAGCCGCGACTCCCGAAAAGGGAAAGGCGATTCTGGATGGATTGATTGAAACGGTCACGGCTTTCCTGGAGAAATTCCAAACTGCCTGACCAGATAGCCCGGCTCCGGGATTACTTCCCGGAGCCCTGTAAGGGAGCTCCAGGAATGAAAGAAGGCGCGTTCAACAGGAAGGTGGTTGTGGTGACCGGGGGAGGGATGGGTCTGGGACAGGCATATTGTCGCGCATTCGCGGCCGAAGGAGCGATAGTCATCTGCCCGGACTTCAACGCAGAGGCGGCAACACAGACGGCTAACGAAATCAGAGCAGCAGGAGGAATTGCCCATGCGATGACTGTCGATGTAACCAAATCCGACCAGGTTGCCGCAATGGTAGCCGAGATAGTGGCCTCGTTTGGCGGTATCGATGTTCTGGTCAACAATGTGGGGTATCTCAAGCGGCTTCCCCTCGAGGATACAGACGACGCGATCTGGGATAAAATAATCGATACGAACCTCAAATCGGCCTTTCTGGTCACCAGGGCTGTTGCTCCGCACATGAAGAAGCAAAAAAAGGGCAAGATAGTAAGCCTGTCGTCGGTTGTGGGTTTGACTGGAATCGGGTCCTCGCCGTACAGCGCGGCAAAAAGCGGAATTATCGGCATGACCCGGATATGGGCGCTGGAACTGGCGCCGTACAACATCAACGTCAATTGTCTGGCTCCGGGTTTCATTCGCACACCCGGCAGCTCGGCAGTGCATAATTCCCCTCTCGGGAAAAAGCTCAACGGCATGATCCCCCTTGGTACAGGCAACACCGACTGTATAGTACCCGTCTTGCTCTTTCTGTGTTCTGGAGGTTCCGACTATATCACGGGGCAGTGCATCGTCGTGGATGGCGGATTCACTGCCACGCATGATATCGGAGAAGAGTTCAGGACTCTCGATCTGAAAAAATAGGATATATCGACAGGGAGAACATTTCATGCGAGCGATGGTGTTGGAGCACTACAATTCCGATCTCATGCAACGGGTCGTCGAAGATCCTGAACCTTCGGATTTGGACATCGTGATTGCTGTCCGTGCCTGCGGGATATGTCACACCGATGTCAAAATCGTTACTGGTCAATTGCCGGCATCGATTATCCTGCCTCACATCCCCGGTCATGAAATCGCAGGAGAAGTGGTGGAAGTCGGCAGAGGCGTGAAAGATATCCATGTCGGAGACAAAGGCGTCGTCTACTGTCTGGTGACGTGCGGGACATGTGAACTTTGCCGAACGGGAAGGGAAAATCTCTGCTTTTCCATCCGTCGGCTAGGTTTTGAACTTCCTGGTGGTTTTGCGGACCTGGTCAGATTGCCAGCCGCAAATTTTTGTGTGTTTGAATCGGATATTCCCTTCGAGCAGATGGCGATCCTTCCGGATGCGGTAGCCACACCCTTCCATGCGATGGAGAAACTTGCCAGATTAGGGATGGGACAAAGAGTGCTTATTGTAGGAATCGGAGGACTTGGCATCCACGCTGTTCAGATAGCGGTTAAAAAAGGAGCCGAAGTAATAGCCGCTGATATCAACGATTCCGCGCTTGATCTTGCCATGACTTTCGGAGCTGCGTGGAGGATCAACACGGCAAAGGAAGTTCCGCTGGAAAAAATAAGGGAGATTAGCCATGGGGGGGGTGTGGATCTTGTGATCGATGGAGTGGGACGCCGCGAGACAGTGGAGTGGTCGTTGAGGGCACTGAAGAAAGGCGGCCACTTCATAGCCATGGGTTATGATCCAGTGAATCCCGTTCCCTTCCCCATGCTGGATATGCACAACAATGAGTGGACGATACACGGT
>CAZRYP010000407.1:0-1913 GCA_964604295.1 uncultured Treponemataceae bacterium | reverse complement strand
CTCCTCATCGCCCCGGCCGCGAGGGGACTCTTCCACAAGGCCGTCGTCCAGAGCGGCTACACCAGGACATCGAAGACCGGTCCCGGGGAGTATGCCGGACAATTGGCCGGCCGTCTCGCCCTTCGCCAGGGAAAGGCGGGAAACGAAGAGGAAGCCAAAGCCTATCTGGAATCTTTGGGCGGGGACGAAACGGCGAAATGGCTCAGGGACGCCAGCCCGGGGGAACTACTCCGCCTCGCGAAACCCTCCTCAAGGGGCATCCTGCCCCTGCCCTATCCGATATTCGATGGAACGGTGCTTCCCTCCGACGGATTCAAGGCCCTGGCCGATCCGGAACGGAGGGCCGAGGTGCCTCTCCTGATCGGCACGAACAAGGAGGAGACCAAGCTTTTCATGTTCTTCTGGCGCAGGAACAGCAGGGACCCGGACTTCAGGAAGCTGGCGGAAGTGACAAGCGCCGTCTGGAAGGCCGAAGGCGCCGATTCGGTGGCCGACGCCCTGAGCACGAAGGCCGGGACCGGCAAGGTATACCTGTACAGATTCGACTGGGGAGCTCCCGACGGGAAGGGGAAAAGCGTCCTGGGAAGCTGGGCGGGAGCAAGCCTGGGTGCGTCCCACGGCATGGAAATACCATTTTTCCTCCAGACCGATGTGGTGTACGGCAACCGGATGCCCTTCCGGATATTCACCGCTGCCAACATGAAGGGCCGGCTCGACCTCCAGTCCAGGATAAGCGGCTACCTTTCCAATTTCGTGAGGATGGGGAACCCCAACCCGCCGGCCGATGGAGCGCGGGGCGATACACCCCATTGGGATCCCTGGGACGCGAGCCTGGCTGAGCCCTCCTTCATCGTCCTCGACGCCGGCTTCGACAAGGCAAGGATAGTGGTCGAATATGGCCGGGCGGTCAGGGAAGAAATCCTCCTGGACATGGAATCCGAAGCTTCGAAAGCCTTGCTTAAAAAATATCTGGAAATCGCGCCCCTGCTCGAATAGGAAAAGCCGCCTGAGTTTCAGGCAACTGCGGAATATGGCCTTCTATTCGCGAGTCCCATGCAACCCCCCGAGATTTCAGGAAAGCGGGAAGTATCAGTACCTTCAAGCCATGATCATAAAAAAAACCGTCATTTCCCGCGTCTTGATCGCGACGGCGCTTGTCACCATGGTTTTCCTGCCTCTCTTCTCATGCGCGAGCGCGCGTTCCCCTGAGATTCCCGCCGTATTCCTCCCCGGCGAATGGAAGGGTTCCACCTATGCCACAACGAACTTTGGGACGCTGGAAGGCAGATACGACCAGGAGAACACCATTTCCTGGGTCGGTATCCCCTATGCCGCGCCTCCCGTCGGCGATCTCCGCTGGCAGGCGCCTGTGCCTCCTTCAAAATGGGAGGGTATCAGGAAGGCCATGCGATTCGGCCCCAAGTCGGTCCAGCGCTCCATCCTGACGGGGGCGGCCATCGGCTCGGAGGACAGTCTGTATCTCAATGTCTGGCGTCCGGCGACACGTATGACGGGACTTCCCGTCTTCGTCTGGATCCATGGCGGAGGCAACACCTTCGGAGCCTCGAACAGCAGTTCCGAGTACTTCGGACACGCCCTCGCCTCCAGGTCCGATTTCGTCTATGTGTCCGTCAACTACAGGCTCGATATTTTCGGCTGGTTTGCCCATCCTGCCCTCCATAATGGCGACCCAGAGAACGATTCGGGGAATTTCGGCACGCTCGACCTCATCGCGGCGCTCGAATGGGTTCGTGACAATATCGAAGCTTTCGGCGGCGATCCCGGAAACGTGACGATAGCCGGCGAATCGGCGGGGGCATTCAATGTGCTGACGCTGCTGATGGCCCCCGGGGCGAAAGGGCTCTTCCACAGGGCGGTCGCGCAGAGCGGCTACACCCGGGCATCGAACAAGG
>CAZRYP010000406.1:0-1925 GCA_964604295.1 uncultured Treponemataceae bacterium | reverse complement strand
ATCCAGAAGGAGGGCCAGGGCAAATGCCAAGGCCGTTCTCGAGAATCCCTGGGCATTCCTGGTGGCGAGGAGGAGTTTCTGCAGATTGCCCGCCGCGGGAAAGAGGGCCGCGGCCAGGTAGAGCGCCGATCCCAACTCGAAAAAGGCAACCAGCGGCTTGTAGGGTCGGTATCTCTCCTCGTCCAGGTAGAGGAAGAACAGGCACAGGGCCGGGATGATGTGGGGAAAGACGAGGTAGCGCAGGTAGGATGAGGCGAAGCCGCCCGAATCGGAAAGGCCGATTCCCACCGCGACCGCGCCGAGGAGGAAGGGCTTCGCCAGGGAAACCGCGCTTGCCGCCAGATATCTTGCCTTTCTCATACGGGCTTCAGTCTAGTGAGCGAAGCGCTCCCGGGTCAATAGACGGGGGATGTTCACTTATCCCGCCCGGCGTACTATAATCGCGAATCGGCGCGGCGCCGCGGCGTCGGGATTGACGAGGACGCCTTTTAAAAAGGATATTTCCATCATGAGAATTTTCAAAAGCAGCCAACGGCCCATCGCGCTGGCCTGGAGCCTTGCCGGCCTGGTCGCCCTATCGGTATGTTTTTTCGCCATTTCGGTTCCGGAAGCCGCCGCCCAGACGACGAAGCAGACCGGCGATGACGGAAAGCGCTATGCCCAGCTCATCCAGACCATATACCAGTTCATCCTGCAGAATTACGTCGACGAGCTCGATCCCGCCGCGCTCTATAAAGGAGCCATGAAGGGTATGTTCGAGGCCGTCGGCGATCCGCACTCGACCTTCCTCGACGAGGACATGCTTTCCGACCTCATGCGCGACACCGACGGAAAGTACGCGGGAGTGGGCCTCTACATTTCCAAGGTCCCCGGGAATTCCGCCGAGGGCGAGCCCAACTTCGTCGAGGTGGTGTCTCCCATCGAGGACACTCCCGCCTGGAAGGAAGGCATTCTCCCCGGGGATCTCATAGTCAGGATAGACGGCGAAAGCACGGCCTCCATGACGGTGGACCAGGCTTCCTCCAGGATAAGGGGGCCGGAAGGCACGAAGGTCCTTTTGAGCTTCAGGAGAGGCTCATCCTACGAATTCGAGGTGGAGTTCCTCCGCGCCACCATCGAGATACCGGCCATCAAGACGGGGATCATAAGGAAGGACGGAGCCCTGATCGGCTATCTTCGCATTATAGAATGGATTCCTCAGACTGCCGAGAGGATGGAAAATGCCTTGAAGCAGATGACCAGGGACGGCGTCACCCACCTCGTCGTCGACGTGCGTTCCAATCCGGGCGGACTCCTGAGTTCGGTGGTGGACGTGGGCGATCTCTTCCTGGGATCGGGGCTGATCGTGTCGACGAAGGGCCGGAACAGCCAGGAGAATTACGAGTACAAGGCGGATTCCTCCCTCGCGATTCCGGACTCGATCAGGATGGTAGTCCTGGTCAACAAGGGTTCGGCCTCGGCCTCGGAAATTTTCGCGGGAGCGATGAAGGACAGGCGAAGAGCTCTCCTTGTAGGCGAAAAGACTTACGGAAAGGGCTCGGTGCAGCAGATCTTCCCCCTGGACAGCACGGGCTTCAAGCTGACCATGGCCCGCTACTATACACCGTCCGGCGTGAATATCGACAAGACAGGCATCGGCCCCGACATCGTCGTCGCCGACCTGGATTTTACCGAAGCCCAGTTCAAGGATCTCGAGAGGCTCTACGATTCGGGCCTGATCCCAGCCTTCTCGAAGGCCAACCCCGACGCGGGAGCCGAAGCGCGCGCCGCGAAGGCGAAGGAACTGATAGCCTCCGGCTATGCCCTTCCCCAGATATACCTGGAGCGATTGCTCAGGGATGAGCTCGAGAGGGCCAAGCCTTCGAGAGTCTACGATCTGGAATTCGACAGCCAACTGAACAAGGCCATCGAAGTGATCCTGGGCG
>CAZRYP010000405.1:688-1925 GCA_964604295.1 uncultured Treponemataceae bacterium | reverse complement strand
TAGGCCGCGAAGGCCGCGTTGACGAGCTGGCAGGCGATGATGGTCAGCGTCACGAAGACGCTGTTGAAGGCGTAGCGGCCGAAGGGGGCGCTCCGCCAGGCCTTCCCGAAATTCTCCCAGGCTATCCTGCTCGGCACGATGGTGGGGGGATAGGCGTAGATTTCCTTCTGCGGCTTGATGGCCGTGGAAAAGGCCCAGAGTATCGGGAGGATCATGACCAGGGTCATGGCGACGAGGATGAGGTGGCGGAAGGCCGAGACGGCCTTCTTCCTCCACGCCGCGGCCGATTTCGGGATGATCACGGAATCATGCCTTTCCGGGTCGGCCGGCGGCGAGGAGTCCCTTCCCCTCGAGATAGGGCAGGACGAGGGAGGGAAAATTCGTGGTGATGCTGTCCACGCCCCAATCCAGGAGGGTGTCGACATCGGCGACGCTGTTGCCGAGCCATCCCGTCACTTCGAGGCCGAGGCGCCGGGCCTTTCCGACGAGATCCCGGCTTCCGCCCGTCTTCAGGGGGATGCAGGTGTTCCAGCAGCCCAGTTCCCCGGCCAGGCGGATATCGCTCTCCTTGTAGGACATGGAAATGAGCCCGCACTTCTGCGCGGGGGAAATCCGCCTCACCGCCACGATCGCGTAGGGATCGAAAGAAGTGACGACGGTCTTCCCCGCGATTCCGAAGTCGCCCAACGTATCGACGACCTGCCTGCAGACCATGTCGAGTATGAAGGGCCTGTCCGTCTTTATCTCCACCTGGAAGAGGCTCATCTTCTCCGCGTAGCCTTCCATCACTTCCTTAAGGGAGGGAATCCTGGCGTCGGGCCAGCGCTCGGCGAAAAGCGCGCCCGCGCGGAAGGCCTTGAGTTCGCCCATCGTGTAGCCGCCGACATGGCCCTTGCCGTCCGTCGTCCTGTCGAGCGTCTCGTCGTGGATGACGGCGAGATCCCCGTCCTTCGTCAGGTGCACATCCAGCTCCAGGCAGCGCACGCCCAGGGAATAGGCGAATTCATAGCCTTCCATCGTGTTTTCCGGGGCCTCTCCCGCTGCGCCCCTGTGGCCGAACAACTGCACCATCGTCATCTCCTTGCGCGTCGGATCAATACGTCACCCATTTTTTGGAGGATCGGAGCTGGATAGCCGTCAGCCCGATCATCATGAGAAAAAGAAGCACGGAAACCGCGGAGGCATAGCCGGCTTCGAAATACTGGAAAGCGTTCTGGTAGATGTAGAGGACGAGCAT
>CAZRYP010000405.1:0-678 GCA_964604295.1 uncultured Treponemataceae bacterium | reverse complement strand
GATGTACACGGTCTCGAAGTTCTGGAGCATCGTGATGAGCGTGGTGATCACCACGAAGAGGGTAGTGGGCGAAAGGAGGGGAAAGGTGATCTTCCAGAAGATGGCCGCGCGGCCCGCGCCCTCCACGGACGCGGCTTCCAGGAGTTCGCCGTTGATGCCCTGCAGTCCGCCCAGATAGAGGAGCATGATGTAGCCGGTGAACCGCCAGACCGTCATGATGACGATGGCCGGCATGGCCCAGGAGGTCGAACCCAGCCATTCCGGTCCGTGGATGCCGAAGCCGCGCAGGACCATGTTGAGGAAGCCGTACTGGGGGTCGAATATCCAGAGCCAGACGAGGGCCATGGCCGAGGTCGCGGTGACGTAGGGGAGGAAGATCATGGTCCTGTACATCGTCCTCGCGGCGATTTTCCTGTTGATCGACACGGCGATGAAGAGTCCGAGGGACACGGCCAGGGCGACGACGGAGGCGGAGAAGATCGCGGTGTTCGCGAGGACCCTCCAGAACAGGGGATCGCCCAGAAGCCTGAGATAGTTGCCGAAGGCGAGGAAGTTCCTGTCCGGGGAGATGAGGTTCCAGTCCGTGGCGCTCAGCCAGAAGGTGTAGACGAGGGGAAAGAAGACGAAGATGCCGAAGACGAGCAGCGAGGGGAGAAGGAACAGTCCCGCCGTCAGACC
>CAZRYP010000404.1:0-1936 GCA_964604295.1 uncultured Treponemataceae bacterium | reverse complement strand
TCCCATGGCTGGAGGGTCTTCGGCACCGAAGAGGGCAGCGACTGGAAGGCTGTGACAGGCACCCTTCTGGCCATGGTCGGCGGGGAAAACCCGAAGCTGCAGCCCAGCGTTGCCTGGGCGAAGACGCGAAAAGGACGAGGATATCTCAGTTACGACTACGGCACACATGGTACTCCCCATAAGCTCAACAGCGAAAAATACTGGCAACTGCGCAAAGAATTCGCGGCAAAGTCCGGCGCCCGTTTCGTGAATGTCGATGGGAGCGCGCCAGCCGATCCCCGGGCCCTGCATGCCGAATTCGAGGCTAACCTCAGGGAAGTTGTCGATGTTCTTCGCCGGGATCAAAGCCTTGTCGACTACCTCGCCAACCGCCTGGTGGAAATCGGTCAGTCCATTCCCGTTGAGATATCCCAGTTCCAGTTGGGGAAAAAGGGCAATCCCTTCGCCGATAAACGCCTCTACGCATTCCGGAAATATCCCAAGGATCTTTATCTCGCTCCGGGGAGCCAGGCGCCCAACCGCGCCGCCCTGGCCCGCTGGGGCGCCTGGATCAACGCATTCGGACACAAAGAGTATGGACGTCCGCTCTTCATCGCATCTTCCGCCGACTTGGCGGAATCCACGAATATCGCGGGCTTCGCCAAAGCGTGTGGCGACTTCGCCGGCTATGGATGGTACAGCCGCTACGGTTCTTCCGAGGGCGTCCTGCTGCCCCAGGAGATTACGGAGTTCGCCAACGCGGGAATCATGACGGGCCTGGCAAGCGTCAATATGGCCAAGAATCCCGAAGAGGAATTCGACGGTTTCTGGGGAGCGACGTCCACCTATGCCTCCTTTTCCTATCTGGCCTACGGCCCCCTGCGCCTCTACAGCCAGCTTGCCCAGGACTGCCAGCTCAAGGTAGGCAAGGTGATTTTCGTGGCGGGCCATTCGGGCCCAGAGACAGCGGACGACAGCCGCACGCATTTCGGCATCTTCGCTCCCGGGGTGACCCGCCTGTTCCCCCGGGGATCAGTGCTCAACCTGCATCCCTGGGAATACAATGAAGTGCCGGTTCTGCTCGGGGCCGCACTCGCGACCGAAGTCCCCATCATCGCCCTCCATCTCACCCGACCATCCATGGCGATACCCGACAGAAAAGCCCTGGGAATGCCTTCGCACTTTGAAGCGGCAAAGGGAGCCTATGTCGTTCGGCACGCCGATGACTCAAAGCCTCGCGGGGGAACGCTTTTCGTTCAAGGAACGAGCGCGATGGCAGGCATCGTTCAACTGATGGACGAGATCGCGAGACTCAACCTCAAAGTGGTCTGTGTCACTTCGAGCGAATTGTTCGCCAAGCAGAGTCCGGCATATCGCCGAAGCGTCGTCACGGCCGAAGACCGGATGGACTCCACGGTGATAACGACCCAGGCTCGCGGACTCATGCAGGAATGGCTTTTCACCACAGAGGCCGGGAAATACTCGCTCTCCTCCGACTGGGACGACCGCTGGCGGACAGGCGGCACCCTGGAGGAAGTGCTCGATGAGGCGCGACTTTCGCCGGAACATATTTTGAAAGGAATAAAGCGATTCGTGAAGGATCGGAAAAAGCGCCTCGAGAAACTGGAATCGGAGATCCGCGCGATCACGCGCTGAAAGAGACATTGCCGGACCCGTCAAGGAGTTTGGCATAGAATGCAACAAGGAGAATGTGATGGAAAAAAACGCGCTATCGGGAATTCTGGCTCCCATGGTAACGCCATTTCAGGATGATGCGATCATGTTCGATGGGCTCATAGCCAACGTCGAAAAAATGAACACTACCGGGATGCGAGGATATTTTGTCCTGGGAACCAACGGCGAGTTCAAATCCCTTTCGGTCGAGGAACGCTTCAAGGTTCTCGATGTCGTCGTCAAACACAAAGCTTCCTACAAGGTTATCATGGCCGGCTGTGCC
>CAZRYP010000403.1:0-1953 GCA_964604295.1 uncultured Treponemataceae bacterium | reverse complement strand
GAGCGGGAATCTACGCCGTGAGACATTTCTTTTGACGGGATGCATCGGTCCGCCGTCGTCGAGGGATTGACTCGCGCTCGACGGACTCCGCCGGGATAGTGTATAATGGCGTGATTTCCGTGCATTTTCGTCGCCAAAGAGGCCCCTCCTATGGTACGACGGATCGTATCCGAATGGCTTGCCCCTTTTGGGAAACCCCGTTTCCGGAAACCCGATCAGTGGGCCGATAATCTTCGGCCCGACCCCACGAAACTCCCGGCCGTCCTCCAGGAAGAGGTGAAATCCGCCCAGGAAGCCCTCCTTAAAATGCAGAATTTCGAGGACGGCTACTGGTGCGCCAAGCTTCGGGCCGATACGACCCTCGAGTCCGACACCATCATGCTTTTCAATTTCCTCGGCAAGGGCGATTCCCCGAAGGTCCCCAAGCTGGCCCGATTCATCCTCAACGAGCAGCTTCCGGACGGCGGCTGGCCGATCTACAAGAACGGCCCGGCGGACATCTCGGCCACGGTCAAGGCCTACTGGGCCCTGAAGTTCGCGGGCTATTCGCCGGAGCATCCGTCGCTGGCCAAGGCGCGCAGGCGCATCGACGAGCTCGGCGGCGTCCACAAGGTCAACACCTACTCCAAGTTCTATATGGCCGTGTTCGGCCTTTACGACTGGAAGGGCGTCCCCTCCATCCCGCCCGAGCTCATGCTGTTCCCGACATGGTTCTATTTCAACATCTACGAGATGTCCTCCTGGACGCGGGCGATCGTGGTCCCGCTGTCGATCATCTGGTCCGAGCGGCCGAAGATCCAGTGCCCCGCGCACGCGCGCTTGGACGAGCTTTTTCCGGACACGCGGCGCCACATCCCTCTCAACGAGCTGCTCCCCCACGATCTCGTCTCCTGGAGCACCTTCTTCCTGCTTTGGGACAAGGGGCTCAAGGGTCTGGAAGGCCGGGGGCCGCACTGGATCCGCTCGTGGGCCTTGCGCCTGGCGGAGGACTGGATGCTCACGCGCCTCAAGGATTCCGACGGCCTCGGGGCCATCTACCCCGGCATCGTGAACACGATCATGGCCATGAAATCCCTGGGCTACCCGGACTCCGATCCGCGGCTGGCCGAGCAGTTGCGGGTGCTGGAGGGGCTCGAGTACGACCACGGCGACACGCTCGAGATGGAGCCCTGCCATTCGCCGGTCTGGGACACCGCTCTCGCGATGATCGCGCTGGCCGAGTCCGGCATGGACCGGCGGCATCCGGCCCTGGTCCGCGCGACGGAATGGATCCTCTCCAAGGAGATCCGCCGCCCCGGAGACTGGCGCATCAAGAACACCGTCGGCCCCGTAGGCGGCTGGGCCTTCGAGTTCAACAACGCCTTTTACCCCGACATCGACGACACGGCCATGGTCATGCTGGCCCTGCGCCACGTGGACCTCGACGAAGACCTCGCGCTCGCGCGCGAGAAGGCCTGCCTGAGGGGCCTGCACTGGCTGCTTTCCATGCAGTCCTCCAACGGCGGCTGGGCGGCGTTCGACAAGGACAACGACAAGTTCATCTTCACGAAGATCCCGTTCGCGGACCACAACGCCATGATCGACCCCCCGACCGCGGACATCACGGGACGCGTCCTGGAATTCCTCGGCTATATCGGCTACGACGAGAGTTATGCCTGTGTGCGCTCCGCCGTCGACTTCCTGCGCAGGGGGCAGGAAACCGACGGTTCCTGGTTCGGACGCTGGTGCGTGAACTATACCTACGGCACGTGGCAGGTCCTGCGCGGCCTGGCCGCCGTGGGAGTGGACCCGAAAGCCCCCTGGATGCAGAAGGCCGCGGATTGGCTCGCCTCGGTGGAGCTGCCCGAAGGCGGGTGGGGCGAGACCTGCGCCACCTATCACGACTCGTCCCTCAAGGGCAAAGGGCCGGCGACGCCGTCGCAGACGGCCTGGGCCGTCATGGGGCTCATGGCC
>CAZRYP010000402.1:0-1962 GCA_964604295.1 uncultured Treponemataceae bacterium | reverse complement strand
GCCGCAGCCTTGAAAGCCTCATCAACTCCAAGGTACTATCACCCGACAAAGTCACTCAATCCGGAGATCACAGGATGACCGACATCAAGAGATATTGGAAGGAACGCGTACGCGAGGCTCTTCTCGAACTCGCGGCCAGGGGAGGCCAGGACGCTTCGGCGATCACGCCGGAAGCCGTGGTCGCGGAATTTCCGCCCAAGCCCGAGCTCGGCGACATAGGATTTCCGATGTTCGGCTATGCCCGCTTGCTGAAGAAAAGCCCGGCGGCCATAGCCCAGGATATGGCCGCCATGCTGGAAGCCGGCGACGCCGAAGCGGCGTCAGGTTCGGGCAAAGCCAGGGCGGTCGGTCCCTATCTCAATGTATTCCTGGACCGCGCCTCCACAAGCCGGGAGATACTGGACAGAGGCGAAAACCCCGACTGGAATTCCTACCTCCCCCTGGCCGGGAAGAAGGTGATGGTCGAGTTTTCCTGCCCCAACACCAACAAGCCCCTCCATCTCGGGCACCTGCGCAACAATATCCTCGGTGAATCGCTCTCGCGCATCACCAGGGCGGCCGGCGCCGATGTCAGGAAGGTGAATCTCATCAACGACAGGGGCATACATATCTGCAAGTCCATGCTTGCCTACCAGGTCTATGGTCAGGGCAGGGCGCCAGAGGACGAGGGACTCAAGAGCGACCACTTCGTCGGCAAGTATTACGTGCTTTTCAACACGCTCAAGGCCGAGGATCCGGGGGCGGAGGGGAAGGCACAGGAACTCCTCCGCAGGTGGGAGGCTGGCGATCCCGAAGTCATCGACCTATGGAAGCGGATGAACGCCTGGGCGGTGGAAGGGATAAAGACCACCTACGCCAGGCAGGGCGTGAGCTTCGACGCCTACTACTACGAGAGCCTCACCTACATGAAGGGCAGGGGGGAAGTGCTCGAAGGACTCGAGAAGGGAATTTTCTACCGTGAGGACGACGGCTCGGTCTGGGTGAATCTGGAGGACATCGGTCTCGACAGGAAGGTCCTTCTTCGCAAGGACGGCACGAGCATCTACATCACCCAGGATATCGGGACGGCCATATACCGCCATGCGGACTGGCCTTTCGATCAGCTCATCTACGTGGTGGCGAGCGAGCAGCAGTATCATTTCAAAGCCCTCTTCGAGATCCTCAAGCGTCTCGGCAACGAGTGGGCGGTCAACCTCTTTCACCTGGCCTACGGTCTCGTGAACCTTCCGTCGGGCAGGATGAAGACGAGGGAAGGCACCGTCGTGGATGCCGACGACCTCATCGACGAGCTCTCTGATATCGCGGGCAAGGAAATAATGGCCAAGGGCAGGGACGCGTCCGTCGGTGACGTGAAGGAAGTGGCGGAGAAAGTCGCCCTCGGCGCGCTGCACTACTACCTCCTCCAGACATCTCCGACGAAGGACATGCTCTACGATCCCGAGCAATCCCTGTCCTTCACGGGGAATACGGGCCCATATATCCAGTATATGGGAGCGCGAGCCAGCTCCATCCTGCGCAAGCACGAAGGGGGAGAGGGAAACGCGAGACTGGGCAAGGCCGGCGCCGCGGCGCTTTCGGGAGACGCGGACTGGAACCTCGTGCGGCGGCTTGCCGCCTTCCCCGAATCCCTGGAACTGGCCGCGCGGGCCAAGGAACCCTCTGTAATGGCGGCTTACGCCCACGACCTGGCTTCGGATTTCTCTTCCTGGTACAGGGACAATCCGGTGCTGAACGTTCCTGATCCCGATCTTTCGGCGAGCAGGATAGCCCTCGTGAAGTCGGTGAAGGCCACCTTGAAGACTGTCTGCGCCATGCTGTGCATTCCATTCCTGGAAGTGATGTGAGGAAGGGGAATTCCGGCCGGAGATCATAAGAGCAGGTTCCAATGAACTTTATTCGCCTACCGGTTGACACCGTAAGGCCGCGCGGTGTATAAAACTGCGCTACGTATGGATTTTTGAC
>CAZRYP010000401.1:0-1976 GCA_964604295.1 uncultured Treponemataceae bacterium | reverse complement strand
CCCGTCTTCCCGACGAATTCCGCCGTATTCGTGGCCCCCGAGGCAATGGCCTGATGGGAGGAAATCCAGGACGAATGGAAACCGGGGATCTTGATGACCCTGCCGTCGGGGAGAATCCAGGATGCGCCATGGACGAGATCGAAGAGTTTCGCGGGAGCCATCAATGAACCTCCAGTCGGGGCGAGTCAGGCCAGCGGGCCAGGAATTCGGAGAAATGCGGGGGCAGCGATGCTCGTATCGAGGGAAAGCCGGGGATTTCCAGCATGCAGGCCCAGAGAAGAAGGTGGTTCAGGCCGGTGGACTTCCTGAGCTGCCTGTTCAGGGGGAAATCCCCGTATTTGTCGTCGCCCAGGATGGGATGTCCGTGCATGGCCGCATGGCGCCTTATCTGATGGGTGCGGCCGGTCCCGAGTTCCAGCTCGAGGAGGGAGAAGGAAGGTTCCCCATCTCCATCCTTGCCGAAGCGGGCCATACAGGTATAGTAGGTCAGGGCGGTGAAGCTTTTCCCGCCCGTCACGAGATCGTCGGAATAGCTGCCCCTGTCCTTGAGAGGAGCGCCCGCGCAGACCGCCCGGTAGATTTTTCGAATGTTCCGCTCGCCCAGCGAATCCGACCATCTGGACGCTGCGGCGGCATTCTTGGCCAAAATCATGCAACCCGATGTTTCCTTGTCCAGGCGATGGACAGGGAAGGGTTTGAACCGTCTTTCGCGCTCCACGACGGATAGGACCGAGCTGCCCACCCTTTCGCCGGGCTGGGATGCCAAGCCCGCGGGCTTGTCCACGATGAGGATGTCATCGTTTTCGAAAAGGATTCTGATCATCGCCCTCCAGCGTACAGGAGCTCCTGCCGGATGGCAAGCTCCTCCTGCCCAAGAGAGCCTGCGGTATTGCGCAAACGATGCTATTTCATTACATTTATCGCGAGAGGCACAGATGAAAATAAGACGTACGATAGTGCTGCTTGTCATGTTTTCCGCTGCCGGAGCTCTGGCCTGGGCAGGCGAGAATGGAGAAAACAGCCTGACTTCGCAGATGACCACCCTTGTGCTCCAGCTCGCTTTCGTGCTCTTCGCGGTGCGCGGGGGCGGAGCCCTCGCGCAATTGCTCAAGCTCCCCTCAGTCATCGGGGAGCTTCTGGCCGGAGTCCTCATCGGACCTTATGCCCTGGGAGCCCTTCCTCTGCCCGGCTTCGCACAGGGTCTCTTCCCCCTCGCCGAGGGCTTTGCCATAAGCCCCGTGCTCTATGCCTTCTCCACCGTGGCCTCCATCATCCTCCTCTTTTCCTCGGGGCTGGAAACCGACATCGACATGCTCCTGCATTACTCATTCGCCGGAAGCATCGTCGGCCTCGGCGGCGTCATCGCGTCCTTCGGGCTCGGGGCCGGCGTGGGGGCCTTGCTTACCCACCAATCCTTCTTCTCGCCGCCCGCGATGTTCCTCGGCATCATGAGCACCGCGACATCGGTGGGCATCACCGCGAGGATCCTTTCCGACCGGAAAAAAATGGATTCGCCCGAAGGCGTGACGATTCTGGCCGCCGCCGTGTTCGACGACGTACTCGGCATCGTCTGCCTGGCCGTCGTCATGGGCATCGTCGCCGTGATGACGGGCCATGGCGAGGGCGGACTCTCCACCTGGGCCATCGCGGCCATCGCGCTCAAGGCCTTCGGCATCTGGCTGGGCTTCACCGCCTTAGGCCTCGTATTCGGCAAGAAGATAGCCGGCTTCCTCAAGAAACTGGGCGGGGAGACGACCTATTCAGTCCTCGCCCTCGGATTCGCCTTCCTCCTGGCGGGATTCTTCGAAAAGCAGGGGCTGGCGATGATCATCGGGGCCTATATTGTCGGCATCAGCCTTTCCAAGACCGAGATAGCCTTCCTGATCCTGGACAAAACCAAGCCCCTCTACGACTTCTTCGTTCCCATATTCTTCGCCATCATGGGCATGCTCGTCGATGTCCGGCAGATACTCAAT
>CAZRYP010000400.1:251-1983 GCA_964604295.1 uncultured Treponemataceae bacterium | reverse complement strand
GAACCAGTCTTCGGGAGTTCCGTAGACCGAGGAGCTCACCCTGTGTTCGTCGATGCCATAATCGTTCCAGTCCACTATGTAGTAAAGGTTGTCGAGTCCCAGACCCCAGGCGGAATTCATCGTTTCGTGGGTTACCCCAGGGGTGAGTCCGCCTTCTCCCTCGAGGATAAAGACCCTGACTCCCGAAGCTCCCGCCCGCTTGAGGGCGAGAGCCTGGCCTGCGGCTGCCGGACTGCCATGGCCTGATGGGCCGGTATTGAATTTCAGGAAGAGAGACTTGCCTTCCATTTCCGCGTGTCCCGAGAGACCGCCGCGGTGTCGGAAAGTGAGAAGATCTTCCCAGCACAACCGGCGTTCGGGAGGAACTTTGTAGCGATCATCTCCCGTCTGGAGGTGCTTGATGCGCATCGCTTCGTTGAAAACGGCCAGGATCGAGTAGATCAGTGGAATGGTATGTCCCGCGCCAAGGACAAATCTGTCGCCGAAGCGATTCTCGGGATTCCGTATGTCCCAGCGCATGATGCCGCTCAGCATCGTGGCGAGCAGCAGGTGAACCTTGGATCGGGACCCGCCAGGATGTCCGCTCTGCCTATAATTGAGGATAATATCCAGGTTTTGGTCCACCAATTCCCTCGTCTTTTCCCAATGCGCGAATTGCGGAATCAGTTCGTTCAATCGTTCATCGGTGGCTTTCACGATGGACTCCTTGTCTGCCAGATTTCTGCGATGCCCTTTCCCCGGGGAATACCATGCCCGAACTTATTCAAAGTACTGTTTTTTCACCGATTCCCGGGTATGTTCCGGCAAGTAAGAGGCAGCGAGGGCTGTCCTGTTCATGGCCAGGAAGTCGCCCTCGCCAAATCCAAAAAGACCTTGGGCAATATCATATTCGTTCACCAAGTCTATCCCGAAGGAGTGCGGATCGTCCGAGTTGAGGCAGACGGGAATTCCCGCTTTGGCAAGGATGGGAAAGGGGTGCTCCTCCAGCGAGGGCACCGATGCGGTTATCCAGTTGGACGTAAGCGAAATTTCTAGCAGTATGTTTTTATCGATGATTTCCTTCAGCAGGTCATCATCCCCAAGGATCAGAATCCCATGGCCGATGCGCTCGGGTTCAAGCAGGCGCAAGGTCTTGCGAACGTATTCGGAGCTTGTATTGAGACCGCTGTGTACGGTAACGCCCAGGCCGGCTTTTTTCGCTCGATCCATCAGAGGAACGAATATCGCCGGATCGGATGATCTCTCATCATCCGAGAGGTCCACACCGACAAGCCGATCGGTTCCGTGCCTGTCGATTTCACGCAGGAGCGCATCGACGACATTCTCGTTTTCCTCGGGCGGAGCTTTGCGCCTCAATGAAGCTATGAGTCCCACTTCAAGAGGATACGATGACATCGCTCTGACTATGCCATCGAGCGTTGCCTCGATGATCTCCTCATACGGCAATCCCGAACTCGCGGCAATGAGCGTGGGAGCGAAGCGCAGTTCCAGTAGCTTTGTGCCGTCCTTCCACGCGTCTTCGACATTTTCGAAAGCCACTCTTTCCACAGCCTCGCGTGAACAGAGCGCACGTCTGGCGAGCGAAAGGGAATTGAGCACTTCCGCCAGGCTTTTCATGGGCGATTTCACGCATGCTTTTTCCGCGAATTCATCATATGTGGCAAATCCCCAATCCAGTCCGTTTCTCGCGGCAAGATCCCACGCCGTGGCTGGACGTATGCTTCCTTCCATG
>CAZRYP010000400.1:0-241 GCA_964604295.1 uncultured Treponemataceae bacterium | reverse complement strand
CAGTTCCACCTTGGGCAGTTCCCGCAGGGTTTTTTCGCTCAACATTGTAGTATGATTATACAATTGGAATCTGGACCGATCAATCCCTTCAACTGGACAAAGACATGGGCTGGGGCTATTCTTGGCCTAATCACTTGCAGGGAGGATGCCAAGGATGGATGCTCACGAAAAAGGATGGGGAGAGGCGGTAGCCAGATCGATCATAGAGAGGCTGGGAAAGCGGCACATTGAAGGAAGCTTC
>CAZRYP010000399.1:0-1986 GCA_964604295.1 uncultured Treponemataceae bacterium | reverse complement strand
CGCCGGCTTCCTGAGGGGGCGCGGAGCCCTCGTCAGCCTCCTCGTCAACGGCCCCGAGCCGCGCTTCCTCGAAGCCGGGGAACCGAGGCCGGCGGGCGCCGTCGCCCTCGTCGGCAAGGGCTTCGAACTCTTCGTGCATGTGAAGGAAGTCGTGGATACGGCAAGGCTCATCGCCAAGCTCGACAAGGATATCCTCAGGGAATCGGCCTTCGCCGGCAAGGTGAGGGCGAAATTGGCCAATCCCGCCTTCGTTTCCTCGGCGCCGGCCGACATAGTGGCCCTGGAGCGCGAGAAATGCGCCGAGGCAGAATCGAAGGTGGAGAAGCTCCGCCGCTACGTCGAGGAGCTCTCATGAATTCCGGCGGGAGTCCGGATATTCCGCCCGATGCCAGGGACTATCCTCGCATCGGGAACTCCGGTCTTCCCCTGCGCTCGGAGAGCGTCCCCATGGACGAGGACGCCATGCTCAGGCTCAAGAACATGCATCTCGCCCCCTATATCCAGCTGGCCACGAGCCTTATCGGGAAACTGAGGAGAAGCGGCGGCAACATGTTCCGGCACCAGCTCGACACGATGGCCATACTCATGGATTACGGCTACATAGATTCCGTCCTCCTCAAGGCTTCGGTGATCCACGACCTTCTCGAGGATGTACCGGAGATGGACAGGGACAACATTCTCTCCATAGACGACGAAGCATCGAGCGTCTACAAGCTGGTGCTGGAAGTGACCCGCCGGCCGATCGAGAACAAGATAGATTTCCTCGCGAGGATACGCGATTTCGGCTCCATGCGGTCCAAGGTGCTGAAGTCGGCCGACCGGATTTCCAATATGATCAGCCTCGGCTACGTCACCGACATCGCCTTCGTGAAGCGCTACACGGACGAGACCGAGAACCACGTTTTCCCCATAGCCAGGCTGGCTGATGTCCATATGCTCGCCGAACTCGAAGGGCTCGTGGCTACCCGTCGCGAATATTTGTCGCGCAGATTTGAAATATAGGAAAAAACCAAGGAGCGGGAATATGGAAAGACAATGGACATCGGCCGACATCGCGGCGACTATCGACCACACGCTGCTCAAGGCCACGGCCACGGAAAAATCCGTCAGGGAATTGTGCGCGGAAGCGAAGGCCCACAAGTTCGCCTCGGTCTGCATCAATCCCTCCTGGGTGCCGCTCTGCGTCTCCGAGCTCAAGGGCTCGGGCGTCCCGGTGTGCACAGTCATAGGCTTTCCCCTCGGGGCCAACGCAAGCGAGATCAAGGCAGCGGAGGCAAGTCTCGCGGTGAGGCAGGGAGCCGGCGAAATAGATATGGTGATCAATATCGGGAAGGCCAAGGCAGGCGACTGGAAGGCCGTGGAGGCCGACATAGACGCGGTCGTGAAGGCATCCAGGCCAGCCCTCGTGAAAGTCATCATCGAAACCTGCTATCTCAGCGCCGAGGAGAAGGTGAAGGCTTGCCTCGCGGCGCAGGCGGCGGGAGCGGATTTCGTCAAGACGAGCACGGGATTCGGCACGGGCGGAGCCACCCTGGACGATGTCGCCCTCATGCGCGCCACCGTCGGATCATCCCTCAAGATCAAAGCCTCGGGCGGGGTGAGGACCAGGACGGAGGCGATCGCCATGCTGAACGCGGGCGCGGACAGGATCGGTGCCTCAGCGGGAGTGTCGATTGTCGCCGGAAACGAGGACTGAGCCCTGCCGGGAGCCAAAAAATTATTGACAAGGACCGGTCCGGGCCTTACTATTGATTTTGCGCTTTATGCTGGCCTATGAGGCCGGACATGGAGTGTCTCAGAGCCTTTTAAGGGAGGATTTTGCATGAAAAAAGCATTGTTCGCGCTTCTGATCGCTGCTCTCGTGGCAGCTCCCGCATTCGCGCAGTTCAAGGTCGGCCTCGTGACCGACGTGGGCGGCATCGACGACAAATCATTCAACCAGGGCACTTGGGAAGGCATCGTCCGTTTCGCCAAGGACAATAATCT
>CAZRYP010000398.1:0-2024 GCA_964604295.1 uncultured Treponemataceae bacterium | reverse complement strand
TTCCCCACGCCGGGCAGTATCAGGGCTGCGTAGGTGTTCTCCAGCCCGAGCGCCCTCACGAGGACATAGAGCGGCACCACTATGGATTCGAAGGGCACCATGAAGGTGATCAGCACGATGGCGAAGACCAGTTCCTTGCCCCTGAACTTGAACTTCGCGAGGGCGAAACCGGCCATGGAGCTGACGACGACGCTCAGGAGAACCGTCATCGAGGCCACGTAGAGGCTGTTCAGTATCGCCCTGCCGAAAAGGAGGTCCACGAAGATCTTCCTGTAGTTCTCGAAGGTGACATGGGAGGGCAGGAAGGTCCGCAGCGTCAGGGGGTTGGCGTATTCGTAGAGCGAGCCGGCGGGCCTCAGGGATGAGGCGAGTATCCATGCCAGGGGAACTATGAAGAAGGCTCCCGAAATGGCGAGAACGGTGAAGACCGAGCCCTTCCTGATGCTTCGCGATTTGTCCATATCGGGATCCCCTAATACTCGAACCGGGCTTTCGTCAGCCTGAGCTCCACGAAACTGAAAGCCAGGATTATCAGGAGCAGTATGGAAGTTATGGCCGAAGCCCTGCCCATGTCCGCGTTCACGAAGGCGCTGGTGTAGGACTCGTACATGAGCAGATTGGTCGATCCCCGAGGGCCTCCCCTGGTGATGATATAGACTGGCGCGAACATCAGGAAATTGAAGGCCGTGTTCGAGACGAGCACGAAGGAGGTGGTCCTGGCCAGGAGAGGGAGGGTCAGCCCGAACATTCTCTGGAAGCCGTTCGCGCCGTCGATCTGCGCCGCTTCGTAGATGGCCTGGGGGATGTTCTGGAGCCCGGCGAGAAAGTACATCATCCAGTAGCCCGCGCTTCGCCACACGCTCAGCCAGATGATGCACCACAGCGCCTGTTCCGTCGAACCGAAGAAGGGCTGGCCGGGCAGGCCGATCAATTTGAGGAAGCTGTTCGCGAGGCCGTAATAGGGATCGAGCACCACGGCGAATATGACGGCCACCACGGAAAAGGAAATGGCCGTGGGCAGGAAGAAGACCGTGCGGAAAAATTTCGTGAAGCCGTAGCCTTCGTTCAGGAGCAGCGCCATGAGGAGGGATACGACAAGGATGAGGGGGTTCACCAGGAGAGAATAGACAAAGGTGACTTTCACGGAGTTCCAGAAAGTCGGATCGTGCCTGAAGAGATAGACATAGTTCTCGAGTCCCACGAAGCTTTTCCTTCCCGAAAAGCTCGTCTGCGTGAAGCTTTCCAGGAAGGAGACTCCGATGGGCCAGATCTTGAAGACCAGCAGCAGGACCAGGGCCGGCAGGACGAAAAGCCATGCGGCGCCGCGACTCTTGAACATGATGAATACTCCTCCGATTCCACTATGCCGGTACTTCCGGGCCAGGCACGATCCCGAGGTCCTACTTGAACCTCTTCAATTCCCTGTCAATTCTCGCGGCGGCGTCCTCCAGGGTCTTCCTGGGTTCCGCCCCATAGTGTATCGCGTTGAACGCTTCCCTGAGGATGAGTTCGTACTGGGAGTAGCCGGGCGTGTCGGGTCTTGCCACCGCGGTGTTGCTCATCTCGTCCAGCATGAGCTGCCACATCGGGTTCTGGAAATCGCCCGGAAGCGCCGCGTACACGTCGGGCCTGGCCGGCGCGATCCCGTTGAGCTTGTACCACTTGGTCACGGCTTCCTTGCCCGTCATGTACTTCACGAACTGTACGGCGGCCTTCTTGTTGGCCGTTTTGGGATTGACGCCCACATGCCAGCTTCCGGTCGGGGTGACGGGGACGCCGCCCGCGAAATAGGGAAAGGGAGCCAGGCCGTACTTGAGGTTGGTGAACTTGGCGAGCCGGGCCATGTTCCATTCATTGCCGAGCATCATGGCCACCTTGCCGGTGCCGAAGTATTCCCTGGCTATGGCCGAATCGCTGATGCCCTGGGGGCTGACCTTCCACTCGTTGAAGAGCTTGCCGTAGAACGTCGCCGCCTTCACGAATTTTTCCGAGGTGATGTAACCCTTGGTCTCGAAGCCGTCGGG
>CAZRYP010000397.1:0-2032 GCA_964604295.1 uncultured Treponemataceae bacterium | reverse complement strand
TCTGCCGGGATACCTGTCCGCCGATGCGGCGCTGAATGTCCACTCCTATGTGCTGGAAGGCTATGGCACGATGAACTGGTCATCGGGCGGCGTGGAATTCTCCTACCAGTCGGCGAGAATCGTCAAAGACTTCCGGACCCTCGGGCTTCGCCTCATGGGAGGACTGATATCCCCGGCTTCCTTGTCCTACCTCTCCCAGCCCAGACTCCTCGGCCTGAGCGCCCAGAATTTCATCGCCGCGGCGCGCCAGAAACGCACCGAGGGTACTGTCTCCGAATTTACCATCACCGAACCCTCCATACTGAAGATACTCGTCAACGGGGTTGTGTCCCAGGTGATTAACCTTGTGCCGGGTAACTACAAGGTGAGCGATCTGCCGATCACCAACGGGCTCAACGATTTTATCATCCAGATAATCGGAAGGGACGGCAGGATCGATACCAAAAGAGTAGTCGTCTCCAGCGAGCCGGGACTGCTGGAAATCGGCGCCGCCGATTATTCGCTTACCGCGGGGGTGAGTCCCACCGAGCTGGAACAGCCCTTCGGCAACGCCTATATCCGCTATGGCCTCCTCCCCGGCCTGACCTCCAGCATCTTCGCGCAGATGGACCTCAGGTCGGCGATGGCCGGGGGAACCTTCATCGTGGCGACAGGCCTCGGCAATATCCTGGGAGAGGCTGCGGTACTATATGGCTGGGACGGCAGGAGCATACCCTGGGCGGGCGCGGCGAAGCTGGAATACGATATTTCCTTCGCGGGCAGGACGTATCTCCCCAACGCGAGCCTGAGCGCCGAATATTCCTCGGAAGGCTTCCTCCGTCCTTTCCCCTCGGCGACCCAGACGACGCAGGACTCCTCCCTGAGACTGGGCTTGAGCGGAGGCTGGATGCCGACTTCGTCCACGAGCATCTCCGGGGGCGCCTACTGGACGAGAATCTTCACGGATAGCCCCGAGGATACGGGGAATTTTTCCTTGTCGATCGGCCAGTCAATCGGCTCGGGGGCTGGACTCAGCCTGTCGACAGGCCTTGTTCTATCCTCCGCTTCTGAGCCCCAGTTCGACGCGACCCTGATGCTCTCGATCACGCCGCGGGACGAGTACACGAAAGCCCTCTCCCTCTATCAGAACCTTCGGGGAACCAACAATGTCGCCCTTTCGGCGACCGCCCCTGTCGGAAATGGCATAGAACTGGATTTCAACGGAACCAACCTGGCTGGGTCGCTGGCCGAAGGCCGGTCCGTTGGGCTGGGCGCGAGTTCATCGGTGGATTTTGCCGACATGTCTCTGAACGGTGCCCTCTACAGGACCGAGGGAACAGGGGCTATGTCCGGTTCCGTCACGGGTTCCTTCTCCACAGCCCTCGTATTCGCGATGAACAGATTCGCCGTCACGCGAAGGATCAGCGATTCCTTCGCGATCCTCGCGCCGGACAGGGATTCGCTCGAGTACGAAGTCTCGTTCAGGACAGGCTTCAACGAAGACAGCCAATATGTCCCGCAAAACCGAGTGATGCCCTTGAATTCCTATAGACCCGTCATGGGCAACGTCGATCTTTCGACGATGAGCACCGATCTTTCGGTCAACTTGCCGAGCGCGATCCTGGACGCGGGATACAGGTCGGGCATCGCCTATCCCGTCGTGGTGGTCAAGTCGGTACGGGTCTTCGGCAGATTGGTCTACGCGGACGGTACGCCCGCGGTGATGGTCATCGGCGATATTCTGGACTCCAATGGAGTCAATATCAGCTCCACTTTCACGGATGGAAACGGCGCCTTCGAGTTCTATGACATGAAACCCGGGAAGTACAAGATCGAGTGGCCGAGCTATATCGGAAGCTCGGAGATAGAGCTGGTAGCGAGTCCCGACGGCATGTTCGACATTGGCGATATTATCTCGGAAGGCCTTCCCCCGGCAGGTTGAAACCGGTTCCGTGTTGACATTCACCACTTTGTTCTGCTAGTATGGGCGACGTCACGGTTCGGGCGGTTAGCTCAGTTGGTTAGAGCACCAGTATGACACGCTGGGGGTCGC
>CAZRYP010000396.1:0-2034 GCA_964604295.1 uncultured Treponemataceae bacterium | reverse complement strand
TGCCCGTCCTCGCGTATTCGACGGGGACGCGCACGCTGCCCTTCCAGTTTTCCTCGGCGAGGATGGGATTGCCCGCGGCTATGGTCCCGAGGAGGGGAACCTCGGTCACCGAATCGTCGCTTTCCTTCTTCGAGACTATCTCGAGGGCACGGGAGCGGTTTTCCTGGAGCTTGATGACGCCTTTCTTCTCCAGCGCCTTGATATGGTCGTAGGCTCCCTTTACGGATATGGAGAAGGCCTTGGCCGTTTCGCGGATCGTGGGCGGATAGGAGTTCTTTTCGATGAAACCCGTGAGAAAGTCGAGAATTTCCTGCTGGCGGGGAGTCAGTTGCTTCATTCCCGATTACTATCCTTATGTTAAGTATATTTCATCACATACAGGATTTATACAAGGGGAAAAAGGCGAATTATCGCGAAAACTTTCGTTCAGCCCAATTCCTCGTTGAATCCCGACTCGAAAAGGGCCTTGATCGCGTCGGCCGCGGCCTGTTCGTCTGAGCCTTCGGCGATGATCTTCAACTTGGATCCGAAGCTCGCGGCGAGGGTGATGATGCCCATGATGGATTTCGCGTTGATGCGGTTTCCGTTCTTCTCGAGGAAGATTCTCGAGGAGAACTTCACGGCCGTCTGGGCTATCATGGCCGAGGGTCTCGCGTGTATGCCGGCCCTGTTCTTTATCGTCGTGTCCAGCTCAATCATAATGCGCTCCGGTGGTGGGATCAGTAGTCGTCGCGGGAGAAGTATAGGGCTCTCGCGTTTTCGCTTTCAAGCCAGCGCATGATGTTCTGGTTGAACTCTTTGGCCGAGTGGTAGCCCATCTTCTTGAGCCGCTCGTTCATGGAAGCGGTTTCCACGATGATGGGGATATTGCGTCCTGGCTTGACGGGGATTTCCAGCTTGGGGACCTTGACCCCCAGGATTTCCGTGGCGAGCTCGTCCATGCCTATCCTGTCGTAGACCTTGTCGGGGCTCCAGTCCTCGAGCTGGCATACGAGCTGGATCTGTTTCTTGTCGCGTATGGCCCCCACCCCGAAGAGATGGGTGATGTTGATGATGCCCAGGCCGCGGATCTCCATATGGTGGCCGATCACCTTGTTGGCGCCTTGTCCCATGAGGATGGAGCCGTTGACGCAGCGTATCTCCACGACATCGTCGGCCACGAGCCTGTGGCCGCGCTCTATCAGCTCGAGGGCGGTTTCGCTCTTGCCCACGCCCGAGTCCCCGACGAGGAGGATGCCTATGCCGAAGACTTCGACGAGGACGCCGTGCACCGTGGTCTTGGGGGCGAATATGTCGGACAGGACGCGGATCACCCTGCCGGAAAAGTCGCTCGAATTGAGGCTGGTGGTGAGGACGGCGCAGCCGGCGCCTTCGGCCGCGGCGAGGAAGCTCTCCGAGGGCAAAAGGGAGCTCGTGAAGATGCAACAGGGCAACTGGTAGGAAAAGAGGGTCTGCACGGCCTGGTGGGAGCCTTCGGCGTCGAGCTTGGCCAGGTAGGCGCATTCGCCGCGGCCGAATATCTGCAGCCTGTTCCAGGCGAAGGATTCGTAGAAGCCCGCGAGGGCCAGGCCGGGGCGGTTGAGATCGGGCACGGTTATCTGCCTGCCCAGTCCCGCCCTGCCCGCCACGCATTTGAGGCCGAGGGCGTTCTGCTCCTTGAGGTCGAGGTCCACGAGGTCGAGGACGGTGAAAACCTTGGGTTCGTTTCCTATCACGGCGATGAGTGTACTACGAAGCGGCCACAAGGTAAATGCGCCGGCCGGACCTCCGCCCCGCCGGCCGGCGCCCTGGAAAGGGAGGCCGGGATTGCCGCTCCGACCTCCCTATTTCCTCTCCTGCACCTTTTCCTTTTCCTTGGAAATCTTCTGGTCGAGCTTGTCCATGAGCAGATCTATTCCCGGATTGACCTCGAAGGAGGTTTCCTGCAGGTGGGCCTGGACGCCCCAGCGGAAATTCGCCGTCACTTCCAGCTTGTAGTTCTTGGAGTCCTTGGTGAATACGAACAGAAGATCGACGATCATGTCCTTCGCGTAC
>CAZRYP010000395.1:0-2060 GCA_964604295.1 uncultured Treponemataceae bacterium | reverse complement strand
ACTGATCCTGCGAGCTGAAGCCCAGACTGGTCTGGAAGGAAAGGAGCTTCTCCGCCCAGTCGGCGGTCGTGGCCAGTTTCGCGTTCCCCTTCCATCCCGTAAGCAAGTAGGAAAGCGATCCGTCGACGTCCTCCGGATAGAGCCAGAGGGAAGAACGGAACTTTTCCTCGATGCCGGCGGAGCCAAAGGCCGACCAGACGAGTCGCGCGGCGAGGCTGGAATAATCCCTCCCCGCGGTGCGGGCATCGATCTTCTCGGGGATTTTCTCCTCGACCTTGGCATCGGCCGGCGCTTCGGCGACAGCTTCGGTAGTAGCTTCAGCGGCAACTTCGGCCGGCGCGCTGGCGGCAGCTTCGGCCGTCGATCCGGCCGGTATCGCCGCCGGGGAGGTATTGGCCTTGGAATCATAGTGGAAAAGGGTGCCGGAGAGCGAAAAGGAACCGTCCAGCGGCTTCAGGTTGTCCGGATAGAAAAAGTCCCTCTGGGGGTCGACAGCGAGAAGCCTTTTCTGCGAAGGCGTGAGTCCTGCGCTGGGCTGGGACTTGGATTTCCACGACATTTGCGCGGCCAGCTTGCCTACGCTCGCGTTCTCGAGGAGGGAAGGAGCCTTGACTCCGGGCGGCGTCCAGGAAAGGCTGGACAGGATGCTCTGCGTCATGGTCGTGCGCTTGGAGACAACGGTGTTGTTGGTGCCGAGGGCCGAGATGATCGTGGAGGATTCGGTCCTCTGGTAAAAATCCTGCTCGAAATACGGATCGGAATAGAGGGGAATCTCGAAGGCCACGGAAGGGCGCAGAGGGCCCGCGGCCCGCTTGAAGGCGTACTTGGCCTCGAGCCCGAAACGGCCAGGCATATCGAATCCCAAGAAATTGGACGCGTTCCAGTCGGACTTGTCGTCGTTGGCATCATCGAAGGGCGAATAGAACCCGTTGGCTTCGAGGAAGAGGGACCTGCTCAATCCGAAGCCCAGGCTGTAGTCGAGGGATCTGGTCTTCGTTTCCGGCAGGCTTCCCTCCAGGCCGATGTAAAGCCCCAGCGCCGAATAGATGTCGGCGAGAAGCTTGAGCGTGGAGCCTTTGCCCGGCAGGTCTTCCCCGCTTTTGACGAAATCTCCCGAAGGGCGCTGGAGTCGGCGTATGAAGATTCCTGAAATCTCCCTTCCGCCCTCGCCTTCCTTTCCCTGGCTGAAGAGCGAGAGGCTGCTCGAGGCCTTGTCATCCTTGGGTTTCTCACCCAGGAGATAGGTCGTGGTCTGGACGAAGACACCTTCCCTGGAGCGGTAGCCGAAGATGGGGTGGAAGACGATCTCGTCGCTCGGGTAGTAGAAGAACGGCAGCCAGAGCACGGGAACGACGCCGAGATAGAGCGTCGCCCCCGAGAGGGCCCAGTCCCCGTTCTCGAAGAGCCAGACCTTCCTCGCCCTGATGTGGTAATGGGGCCGGACCTCATCGCAGGCGGTGACGAGGGCCTTGTCGAGAATCGTGAGGTCGACGTCCCTGCGCGTCAGCTTTTCAAAATGAAAGGACAGGCTCCGCCGGACGGTCTCGGAGGGATCGAGATTGTAGACGCCGTCCAGGAAAACCCCCGAATAGGAATCGAGGTCGATGAGGATCGAGCTTCCCCTGAACTCGTCGTTCCTCCCCTCGCCTTCGCGCCGATACGTGACATGGCCTGTCGCCTGCACGATGTTCTTGTCCCTGTTGAAGCTGATCTCATCGGCCTTGACCTTGTGGACGAAGCCGTCATCCGTGCGGATGGTCATCGTGATGGGCCCGGACAGCTTCATGAAGCTGTCGTCGTAGCCTTCGAGGGTGAAATACTCGACGCTCGACGCGCGTTCTATCGTCACGCTGGAAGCGGGAGAGGGATTGGCCGGCGGCTCCAGGCCGAGATGTCCGTAGAGCCTGGAACGCAGGGCTTCGCTGTCTCCCTCCGTCGAAAGGCCGTAGCGTCCCGCCATGGCCCTGAGTTCATAGTAGTTGCTGATCGCGATGTCGAGGGAGAGGGTCTTTCGTTCGAGTTCGGACATGGCGTCCGCGGGGCTGGCCGGGACCGGCTCC
>CAZRYP010000394.1:0-2078 GCA_964604295.1 uncultured Treponemataceae bacterium | reverse complement strand
GGCGGGCCAGGCCCTCTTCGATAGCCTCGGCGTGATAGTCGTTGTGGAGCCAGGCCTTGTCCCTGAGAAGCCGGACAGCGCCATCCTCGTCCACGTCGATCGTGACGTCGAGGGCGGCCTCCCGCTCGGCGCGGTTCACCGCCAGCACGCGGTGGCTTTTCAAGGTCGACAGGGGCTCGGAATAGTCCCAGTACATCTGGTATGTGGATTTCTCGCGCGCGGCCTCGTCGCCCACTCCCTTCGTGACCATCTTGCCCGTCCTCAGGTACCAGGACTTGACGGCGGCGCGCATCTCGATGTTCTGCGACACACGCTCGGCGATGATGTCCTTGGCGCCCTCGATCGCGTCCCGGGCGCTGGCCACCGAGAGCTCGGGGTGTTCGGCATCCTCGCGCACGAAGCCGGGCGCCGCCGCGTCCACTTCGCCCTTTTCATTGGCCAGGATGATCTCGGCCAGGGGCGAGAGGCCCTTTTCCTGGGCGAGCATGCCCCTCGTCTTTTTCTTCTTCCTGTAGGGAGCCCAGAGATCCTCGAGTTCGGTGAGGGTGGTCGCCTTGACGATATTGCCATAGAGGATCTCGTCGAGCTTGCCGAGGGCGGCGATGCCCTTGGTCACCTCGATCCTGCGCTCCTCCAGATTCCTGTAGCTTTCGAACTTGTGGACGCAGTCGCGGACCTGAACCTCGTCGAGGCTTCCCGTCCTTTCCTTGCGGTAGCGGCTGATGAAGGGGACGGTGCATCCTTCGGCGGTCAAGGTTACGACTGCCGATACCTGCGCTGTCTTGATGTTCAGGTCCCCGGCTATGCGGTTCAGTATCTCTATCTCGTTCACCGCCAGTTTTTCCATGTCGGGCAATTGGTTCATGGTCGGATACGGTACGCAATGTGAGCGGGAATTGCAAGCGCTTTATTGAAATTCGCGAGTGAAGCGCCGCGGCTCCGTCCCGTCCATTTTGCTGTGGACATTCGCCGGGCCATGTTTTATGCTATTTTTTTAGGTCCGTAAAGCCGATATGGAAAGGACATGGGCAGAAACGACAAGCGGGTACGGATATTCTCGGCGCTTGAGGTGGCCAATCTCTGCGGTGTCGTGAACCAGACTACGATCAACTGGATCAAGAGCGGTCACATGAAGGCCTTCACGACCCCGGGCGGCCAGTTCCGCGTGTACGCGGAGGATCTCATCGCCTTCCTCGACGAGAGGAAGATGAGGATTCCGGCCGAACTCAACGCTGAGGTGAACGCAGAAGTCGACGCGACCCTCATCCTCATCGTCGACGACGACCCCGATCTCAACACCATCCTCAAGCGGATGCTCGAAAGGAAGTTGCCCGGCATCAGCGTCTCGCAGGCCTTCGACGGCTTCGAGGCGGGCAGGATCATCGCCGAGCGTCATCCCGCCCTCGTCTTCCTCGATTTCGACCTGCCCGGGATCAACGGGAGGAGCCTCTGCACGCGCATCCGTTCCGATCCCTCCATCGGCAGGCCCTCGGTGATTTCCATGACGGGCATCGATACGCCCGAGATGCGCGAGGACATGCTCGCGGCCGGAGCCGACGATTTCTTCGGAAAACCCCTGGATTTCGACAGCATCATAAGGCGTGCGGCCGACCTTCTGGCCACGCGGACCTGACAGTCATGAACATAGCCCTGCGCCTGTCCGGCGGCAGGCTCCTCGTCGCGACGGGCGACATCACACGCTTCGAGGGCGGAGCCATAGTCAACGCCGCCAACTCGGGGCTCCTCGGGGGAGGAGGCGTGGACGGGGCGATCCACCGCGCGGGAGGCCCGCGTATCCTCGAGGAATGCCGCGCCCTCCGCGCCGGTCCCCTCAAGGACGGCCTGCCATGCGGCGAGGCCGTGTCGACGGGGGGAGGGCTCCTGGCCGTCCGCCGGGTCATCCACACCGTAGGCCCCGTCTGGGCGGGCGGAGGGCGCGGCGAACCCGCACTCCTCGCCTCCTGCTACCGCCGCTGCCTGGAACTGGCCGCCACCGAGGGCATCGATACCATCGCCTTCCCCGCCATCTCGACCGGCGTCTATGGATACCCCAAGGACAAGGCCGCCCGCGTCGCGCT
>CAZRYP010000393.1:0-2086 GCA_964604295.1 uncultured Treponemataceae bacterium | reverse complement strand
GGCCTGTAGCCCTCTGCCCACCAGCCGTCGAGGACGGAGCAGTTGAGGACGCCGTTCATGCCGGCCTTCATGCCCGAGGTGCCCGAGGCTTCGAGGGGGCGACGCGGCGTGTTGAGCCAGACGTCCGAACCCGAAGTCATGTAGCGGGCGATATTCATGTCGTAATCCTCGAGGAATACGAGGCGACCCAGGACTTCCTTCTTGCGGGAGAAGTGGACGAGTTCCCTGATGAGTTCCTTGCCCGGTATGTCGTGGGGGTGAGCCTTGCCGGCGAAGATTATCTGCATCGGCATGTCGCGGCTGGAGAGAAGCTTGATGAGCCTGTCGGGATCGCTGAGAAGGAGATTTCCCCTCTTGTAGGTGGCGAAGCGGCGCGCGAAAGAGAGGGTGAAGATGGAGGGGGAGAGGGTGTCGCCCGATCTCGCGAGGGCGGGATCGGTGATGCCGAGCCTGGCCATGCTCGCGCCCAGCCTGTCCCTGCAGAAGGCGACGAGACGTTCCCTCCTGCGCTCATGGGTGCGCCAGAGTTCCTCGTCGGAAACCCTGTCCATCCTGTCCCAAATATCCTTGGTGCCCGGTTCGTCATGGAAGCGGGGGCCGAGAAAACGGTCCAGAAGTTCGAGCATGTCATGGCTGATCCAGGTTCTGGGATGGACCCCGTTCGTGACATGGCCTATGGGGATTTCCCCCGCCGGCAGCTGCGGCCAGAGATTCTTCCACATTTCCCTGCTGACCTCTCCGTGGAGGGCGGAAACGCCGTTCGCGAAGGCCGAAAGCTTGAGGGCGAAGACTGTCATGCAGAAGCTCTCGCTCTGGTCGCCGGCGTTTTCCCGGCCGAGGGCGAGGAATTCGACCCAGTCGATGCCGAAGCCGCCCAGCCATGCGCGGAAATACTTCTCGAGGAGGTCGACGCCGAAGCGCTCGTTCCCGGCCGGAACGGGGGTATGGGTCGTGAACACATTGGTGGGGGTGAAGGCCTGGATGGCCTCGCGCGCCGAGAGCCCGTGTTCGGCCATGATGACGCGTATCCTCTCCAGGGCGAGGAAGGCTGAATGCCCCTCGTTCATGTGGGTGGCCGCGACATCGACGCCCAGAGCCGCGAGGGCCCTGATTCCGCCTATGCCGAGGACGATTTCCTGACGGATCCTCGTTTCCTTGTCGCCGCCGTAGAGGGTGGCCGTGATGAGCCTGTCCTCGGGCGCGTTTTCGGGGATATTGGTATCGAGGAGGAAGAGACTGGACCTGCCGACCTTGACTTCCCAGATGGCCGCGCGGACCAGCCTGCCGGCCAGCTCGACAGAGATGAGGATGGGCTTGTCGTCCGCGTCCATGCATTGCTGGACGGGCATGTTGTACCAGTCGTTTTCGGGATAGGACTCCTGCTGGAAGCCGTCGGCGTTCAGATACTGCTTGAAGTAGCCCTGGCGGTACAGGAGTCCCACGCCAACGAGGGGCAGGCCCAGGTCGCTCGAGGTCTTCATGTGGTCGCCCGAGAGGATGCCCAGGCCGCCCGAATAGGTGGGCAGGGATACGTCGATGCCGAATTCCATGGAGAAGTACGCGGTGACGGGCTTCTTCGGTCCCTTGTACCAGGTTTCACCCTTCTTGTAGCGCTCGAAGCGATTCTTGACGTCGTTCAGGGAGGCTATGAAGGAATCGTCCTGGGCCAGCTGGTCGAATCGGTCCTGGCTCACCATGCCCAGCATCTTCACGGGATTCTGGCCGCTCGCCGCCCATGCGTCGGGATCTATGCGGATGAAAAGGGACACCGCGTCGAAGTTCCACGAGAGCCAGAGATTGCGGGCAAGTGGGTCGAGGGCGGCGAGTTCGCCTTCCAGTCTCGGCTTCACCGTATGGGTAAGAATTTTCATATCGATTCCACCTTGTGTCCTATTTTTACTCTTTGTGGGCGCCGAACAGATCCTGGAGCCTTCCGAATATGCCCCGCGGCTTTTCGCCGCCGGCGGGGGCTATCGGTCCCGACTCCTGCCTTCCCGGCATCATTTCGGGTCTGGCTTCGGGCTTTCTTGTCGCCGCTTCCGCGGATTCAGCCTGCTGGCCCGGTCCTTGGGGAGCTCTGTGCCCC